>JAWWBS010000084.1 GCA_033720895.1 Gammaproteobacteria bacterium | reverse complement strand
GGGGGAGCGGGATGTCTTTGTCTGTGGGCCGATCAGAACTGTATTCGCGCGTGTTGGCACGGGCCGTTCTCGGCCTGTTGATGGTCGGATTGCCGGTCACCGTCGGGGTGGAGGCATCACCGCAAGAGGTCAGGGTTGGTGGCGATTTCAGCTATCCACCGTTCGAATTCCTTGATGCGAGGGGGCGCGTTACCGGCTTCAATGTGGATCTGCTGGCCGCCATCGGTCGCGAAGCCGATCTCGAGTTGATCCACGGTCTTGGTGCCTGGCACAGGCAGCACAATGCCCTGTTGTCCGGCAGGCTCGATGTCCTGCCAATGTTCATCTCCGACACCCGCGACATCGATGTCGATTTCACCCAGCCTTTCCTGATCGTCAACCACGAAGTGTTCATACGAAAGGGCGGTCCCGAGGTGAACGACCTTGGCGACCTTGTCGGCCTTGAAGTCATTGTCGAGCGCAATGCCTTTTCCCACGAGCAGCTGGAGCAGCTGGCAATCGGCATTCGCTTGATCCTGGTTCGCAGTGAATCGGAAGCCATGCAATTGCTGGCTACGGGAAGTCATGATGCAGCGATACTGGGTGAGCTACGCGGCCGGCGCATGCTCTCGAAGGGTGACTATCCGGACATCACGACCAGCGGGCCACCCATCCTGCCAGCGGCTTACGCATTTGCCGTGCAAGAGGGCAATGACGAGCTCCGAGATCGCCTCGACGACGGGCTCGCCCGAGTGAAGGCAAGTGGCGAGTTCAATACGATTTATGCCCGCTGGCTGGATCCCGATGCCCAGGCGGCATTCTGGGAAAGGATGCTGAAGCTGTTTGCGGCTCTTGCGATCGGTGTGGTCGCGGTCATGCTCGGAGTCTCGATCTGGCTCAGGACCTTGCGGCGACAGGTCCGATTGCGAACCCGGGAGCTTGCCGAGAGCGAGGAGCGCTTCCGCAAGACCTTCGAGCATGCCGCCATTGGCCTGGCCTGGTTGACTCCCTCGGGAGAATGGGTGGGTGTTAATCCGTCGCTGGCACGATCACTGGGCAGTTCACCAGCCGAGGTGATGAAGGAACATCCTCGGCACTGGCTTGCGGCACAGGATTTTCGCCGCCTGCTGACCAGGGCTCGCGGCCTGGCCCGCGGTGACCGTGATGTCTTTTCCCTTGAATGCAGTTTCCGACGCAGCGATGACCAGCTGGGGTGGGCCGAGATCGGCGTGTCGGTGCTGCGAGAAACGAGTGGTGCCATCGGTGGCTTTATCGTGGTCCTGGATGACTTGTCGGAAAGCCAGCGACTGGCCGCGCAGCTTTCGTTCCGCGAGACACATGACGAGCTGACCGGACTTGCCAATCGTGGCGAGCTGGAGAAGCGCGTCCAGACATTGCTCAGGAAGAATTCAATCGAGACTCACGTGTTGCTCTACATCGACCTCGATCATTTCAAGGTGGTCAACGAATCCTGCGGACATGATGCAGGCGACGAATTGCTGGGCAAGGTTGGCCACGTGCTGTCGGACGAGCTCGAGGAGGATACCTTGCTGGCCCGCCTGGGCGGGGACGAGTTTGCGGTATTGCTGGAAGCGCATTCCGCGTCGCAAGGAATGGAGGTTGCCGAGAACCTGCGCGAGGCGCTGGCTCGTGGGACCTTCTCCTGGGAAGGCCAGAGTTTTTCCCTGAAAGCGAGCGTGGGCGTGGTCACGTTTCGGGCCGGGGACGAACTCGTGGGTGGCGTACTCGGCGCCGCGGACAGCGCCTGCTACATGGCCAAGGCCGAAGGTGGCAATCGCAGTCGTGCGCATGTGGCAGGAGATGATACCCGTGCGGGCAGGCTGCAGGGTGACGTGCGCTGGGTTGCCCGCATCAACAAGGCCCTCGAGGAAGGGCATTTCGAGCTGTTCAGCCAGGCCATCAAGCCGTTGCAGAAGCTTGATGAGGGGGAGCACTACGAAATCCTGCTGAGGCTGCGGGATGCTGGGGGTCAACTGGTCGGGCCCGGCGAATTCCTTCCCGCCGCAGAGCGTTACTACCTGATGGAAAACATCGACCGCTGGGTGTTGCGGACGGCGTTGCGCATGCTGGCCGAGCACCCCCGGCATCTGGATTCGCTCAGCCTTTGCACCATCAACCTGTCGGGCCAGTCGATCAGCAACCCCGAGTTCCAGCGCTACCTCGAATCGAGGCTGGACCAGTATCGCGTGCCCGCCAGCAAGATCTGTTTTGAAATAACCGAGTCGGCGGCAATGGCCGATCTCAACCAGGCTGTGCGTTTTGCGCGACGCCTAAAAGAGCGCGGCTGCCGCTTTGCGCTCGATGATTTCGGTATCGGCATGTCTTCGTTTGCCTATTTGCGCAACCTGCCATTCGACATTCTCAAGATCGACGGTACTTTCGTCACCGGCATGAAAACCCAGCCGCTGGACAAGCTGATTGTCGAGTCGGTATCGCGCGCTGCCTGGTTGCTGGGCAAGCAAAGCGTGGCGGAGTTTGTCGAGACCAATGATTTGCTTCACGAGGTCAGGACAATGGGTATCGAGTATGCCCAGGGCTATGCGATCGAGAGGCCTCGTCCCTTGGCGGAGCGACTTGCCGCCAGTGAACGATCGCCGGCCTAGGCTCGGCGGGAGCTGCGATTCCGGCGTTTCCAAGCATAAAAAAAGGCTCCTCGAAAGGAGCCTTTTTCAAATCCCGGATTTGCAGCCGAGATTTTCGTCAGACCTTAGTCAGGCGTGACGTTCTCGGCCTGCGGGCCCTTCTGGCCCTGGGTCACCTGGAAGGAGACTGCCTGGCCTTCGCGGAGGGTCTTGCGACCTTCCATGTTGATGGCACGGAAGTGCACAAACACGTCAGCATCACCCTCGCGAGCGATAAAGCCGTAACCCTTTTCATCGTTGAACCACTTGACGGTTCCCTTAACCATTTCGGACATTCTTAACTACCTTACAAATCAAACTAAAAAAATGCGCTCCGATCATCGTGTGATCCGAGTGCGTTGTACAGCTAGAACGAAATGGAATCAAAGACTTGAAACGACAAATCGGGCTTGCTGCGGCAAGTATCATCTCGTGTTTCCATCAAATAATCCAGTTAAATCGCTGTTACAGCAGGTATTAGTGCGTTTTTCGTGCTGCATTGCGGCACAGGGCGCCATTTTTCGGCCCGGAATTGCCTCAAAGCCCCCATGGCGGGGGGACGGGCGGTGGCCGGGACGAGCCAAGGGCATGGTAAACTTTCGCCCCGAAACCGCGTATTTCCCGCTATCGGCAGGACGTAATGGTCAGCAAACCCCTTTTTCGCATCCAGTTCATCAACCAGGGCAAGCTCTACGAGCTATACGCTCGCGAGGTGGCTCAGGCCAGTGTCCTGGGTTTTGTCGAGATCGGTGACTTTGTCTTTGGAGAGCGAACCGAGGTGGTGGTGGACCCCAGCGAGGAAAAGCTGAAGGCAGAATTTGCCGGGGTGAAGCGCTCGCTGGTGCCGATGCAGGCCATCATCCGGATCGATGAAGTCGACAAGCAGGGCACTGCTCGCATTTCGGACACCGATGGCAAGGTCACGCCGTTTCCGATGTCCTTCTTTCCTGACCAAGGGCCGGGAGGCAAGTCCTGAACATGGCACCGCGCAAGGCTGGCAAGCTGGAATTCGCGCTGCTCGGCAGCGGCAGCAAGGGTAACGCCACGCTGGTACGCCACGGCGAGACCTGCCTGATGGTGGATTGCGGCTTTTCCAAGACCGAGACAAGCCGCCGCCTGGCCCGGCTGGGGCTCGAGCCTGGCGATGTCACGGCCATATTCGTTACCCATGAACATTCCGACCATATTGGCGGGGTCGACAGCTTTTCCAGGAAGTTCGGTACGCCCGTGTTCCTGACCGCTGGCACCAATGCCAATGCCGGCAAGCGCGCCGTGCGCGGCGCCAACCTGCTGCGTATCGAGCAGCCCCTGGTGATCGGGGATATCGAGGTGACGCCCGTGCCGGTGCCGCACGATGCCCGCGAGCCGGCTCAATACGTCTTCGACAGCGGCCAGCATCGCCTTGGCGTGCTGACCGACCTTGGCCGCCTGACACCGCACGTGGTGCAGCAGTACTCCGGCCTGGATGCCTTCATCCTGGAAGCCAATCATGACGAGGCCATGCTCGCCAACGGTCCGTACCCGCAGAAGCTGAAGGATCGCGTCGGTGGGGGGCTGGGGCATCTCTCCAATCGCCAGTCGGCCGAGCTGCTCGACATGATCGACTGCAGCAAGTTGCAGCATCTGGTGGCGGCCCATATCTCGGAGCACAACAATACCAATGGTCACGCTCGCGAGGCCCTGGCCGGAGCGCTGGGCTGTGAATCCGACTGGGTGCAGGTTGCCTGCCAGGTCGAGGGGCTGGGCTGGCGCCAACTGGCCTGATGGCTGTCGGGCTGTAATTGCCCGTCAACCGCCTTTTTCGGTGGTCCTGACGGGGCCAAATCCGGTAAAATTCGCGCTTTCTTTTCACCCAATCTACGGGATTTCGACATGCTGATTCTTCGCGGCAGCCGCGCCCTTTCCGACTTCCGCATCGACAAGCTGGAGGCGCGCGCCAGGGCGCTGGCACCAGAGCTTGCCGACAATCTGGCCGGCATCGAAACCCGCTTCATCCACCTGGTCGATGTCAGCGCACCGCTGACCGATGAAGAGCACCACATTCTCGAACGCCTGTTGACCTATGGCGAAGTGGGCGATACGGGTGAGCCCGCTGGCGAATTCCTGCTGGCCGTGCCGCGCATCGGTACGATTTCTCCCTGGTCCTCCAAGGCCACCGACATTGCCCATATCTGCGGCCTGGACAAGGTGCGGCGCATCGAGCGTGGCATCGGCTTCTGGTTTGCAGGTGTCAGCGATGCACAGCCACTGAAAGGCATCGTGCACGACCGCATGATCGAGACCGTGCTGCCGTCCATCGATGCGGCCGAGAGACTGTTCGAACGCCACGAACCGAAGCCGCTGTCCACCGTCGATGTGCTGGCGGGCGGACGTGGTGCACTGGCAGAAGCCAACACCGAGCTTGGCCTGGCGCTTTCCGATGACGAGATCGACTACCTGGTCGAGAACTTCGTGAAGCTCGAACGCAACCCGACCGATGTCGAGCTGATGATGTTCGCGCAGGCCAATTCCGAGCACTGCCGTCACAAGATCTTCAAGGGCGACTGGATCATCGATGGCGAGGAACAGGATCGTTCGCTGTTCCAGATGATCACTGCCACTTACGACATGAATTCCGAAGGTGTGCTGTCTGCCTACAAGGACAATTCCTCGGTGATTGCCGGCACGCGAGCGGGGCGCTTCTTCCCGAATCCCGACACGCGCACCTACGACTTCGTCGACGAGGACATCCACATCCTCATGAAGGTCGAAACCCACAATCACCCGACGGCCATCTCGCCGAACCCGGGCGCGGCGACCGGTTCCGGTGGCGAGATTCGTGATGAAGGCGCGACGGGTCGCGGTGCCAAGCCGAAGGCGGGCATGGTCGGCTTCTCGGTATCGAACCTGCAGATCCCCGGCAATGTCCAGCCCTGGGAAAAGGATTACGGCAAGCCGGATCGCATCGTCTCGGCGCTGGACATCATGCAGGAAGGCCCGATCGGCGCCGCGGCATTCAACAACGAGTTCGGCCGCCCGAATATCTGCGGTTACTTCCGCACTTACGAACAGGCGGATGGCCGCGGTGAAGTGCGCGGTTACCACAAGCCGATCATGATTGCAGGCGGCATGGGCAATATCCGCGCCCAGCATGTCGAGAAGAACGACATCCACGAGGGCGACAGGATCGTGGTGCTCGGTGGTCCGGCGATGCTGATCGGTCTCGGTGGCGGTGCGGCTTCTTCGATGGCTTCCGGTGAATCGACCGAGAACCTGGATTTTGCCTCCGTGCAGCGTGGCAATCCGGAAATCGAACGCCGTGCCCAGGAAGTCATCGACCAGTGCTGGGCCATGGGCGAAAACAATCCCATCGTATCGATTCATGACGTCGGTGCCGGCGGCCTGTCGAATGCCATTCCGGAAATCATCGACGATGCCAATCGTGGCGGCGTGATCAACCTGCGCGAAGTACCGAACGACGAACCGGGCATGGCGCCGATGGAAATCTGGTGCAACGAAGCGCAGGAGCGCTACGTGATTGCCGTCAAGGCCGCGGACATCGACACCTTCGAAAAGATCTGCGCCCGCGAGCGTGCGCCCTATGCCGTGGTCGGCACGGCGACCGAGGCGCGCGATCTGAAGGTCGAAGACCCGGTGTTCAAGAACCATGCTGTCGACATGCCAATGGATGTGCTGCTCGGCAAACCACCGAAAATGTTGCGTGATGTCACGCATCGCGAACCGGCGCCGATCGAGCTGCCAGCCGATATC
>JAWWBS010000083.1 GCA_033720895.1 Gammaproteobacteria bacterium | reverse complement strand
TCCGCCGTACTGGTCGTCCAGGTATTGGTGATGTAATCCTGGGTGATGATGCCGTTTGCGAGATCGGTCTGGACGTCGGCTTCGCAGGAGACTTCTTCGGTGCACTGGCCGGAATACCAGGCCAGTGCCAGCGCTATGCCGTAGGGGTCCCAGGGGCCCGCACCGCAGTTGGCAATCGTGGTTTCAAAGCAGCGCTCCGGCTCCGGATCATCGTCGTCTTCATCACAGGATGACAACATGACCGTTACCGGAATCAGGACCAGGCACGAAAGGAATCTCAGCGCATGCATGCCCCACCCCCGTGAAAGCTGCTTCCCACGAGCTTAGCGCCACTGGAAATTTAGGCAATCCTTTATCGCAAGGCATTGAATACAAAGGCTTTTATAAGACCCCGCCTGCTCCCTGGCCTATTTCATGCCCCGCGCTTCCTTGACGGTGTCGTAAGCCAGGGTGATGTCCTTCGCCTTCTCCTGGGCCAGCTTCATCATTTCTTCCGGCAGGCCCTTGGCGGCCAGCTTGTCCGGGTGGTGCTGGCTCATCAGCTTGCGATAGGCCTTTTTCACTTCGGCGTCGGTCGCATCGCGCGTCACGCCGAGAATTTCGTAACTTTCCTTCAGGCTGTCGCGGGCACGATTGACGCTGGAGCCACTCTCGTGGCGTCGCTGGTAACCTGCCCCGCCCTGGGCGCGATTGCGCGCGGCCCGGATCAATGCCTCCAGTTGCCGGAGCTCCCAGTTCGGGATGCCGAGGTAGCCGCATACCTTCTCCAGCACTTCGCGCTCGGCAGCGGAAATGTCGCCGTCCGCCATCGCCGCCTGCAGCTGGATTTCCATGAACATGCGGAACAGGTCACGCCGGCCATGGCACTCGTTGCGAAACTGGTTCATTACGCCTTGCAGCGGAAAGCCCGGGTCCTTGCCCTCGTTGAACAGGCGGATGGCAGCTTCCTTCTGCGCGCCGGTGATGTTCATGTGATTCATCACCGCACGCGCCATCTGGATCTCGGTTTCGGAAACACGGCCATCGGCCTTGGAGATGTGACCCATGACCGAGAAGGTGGCGGTGAAGAATGCCGCCTGCACGCGCTCACCGCTGCCACCGAGGTTGCCCCAGTTCAGGCCCTGCTTTTCATCGACGTTGTGGCCGATGACCAGGCCCAGCAGCATGCCGAGCGGGCCGCCCAGCATGAATCCCAGTCCGCCACCGATTACCTTGCCCCACCAGCTCATTCAGTTCCTCATTCAGTTTGTCGCGGACGCGTTGCCATGCGTGTCGTCATGCGCATTGCCGTTCGTTGCCATAGAAAGAAGCATGCCGGCAACAGGATCAGGGTCAGCAGCGTCGCTGTCAGCATGCCGCCCACCATGGGTGCGGCAATGCGTCGCATGACTTCACTGCCGGTTCCGCTGCCCAGCATGATCGGCAACAGGCCGACAATGATAGCCGAAACCGTCATCATGATCGGCCTGACGCGCCGCACCGCCCCTTCCAGCACCGCCGCTTTCAAGGAATCTTCATCATCTGACGCGCGCGATTGCCAGGCCTGGCGCAGGTAGACCAGCATGATCACGGCGGTTTCCGCCGCGATGCCGGCGAGCGCGATGAAGCCGACGCCCGCCGCCACCGACAGGTCATAGCCGAGCAGCCAGAGCAACCAGATCCCACCCGTCACGGACACCGGCAAGGTAACCATGACCAGCGCGACATCACGCAGGGTTCGGAAGTTCAGGTAAAGCAGCAGCATGATGATGACCAGGGTCACCGGCACGACCAGCAGCAGCTTTTCCTTGGCGCGTTGCATGTACTCGTACTGGCCCGACCAGGCCAGCGTGTAGCCGGTCGGCAACTGGACACGCTCGGCAACCCGATCGCGGGCCGCTTCTACATAGGAGCCCAGGTCACGCCCGCGAATGTCGACATACACCCAGCCCGCAGGCCGCGCATTTTCGCTCTTGATCATGGCCGGCCCGTCGGCAACTTCGACGCTGGCGACATCGCTCAAGGGAATTTCCGCACCGCTCGGCGCCACCACCGGCAAGTCGCGCAAGCGGCTGAGCGAATCGCGCCAGGCACGCGGGTAACGCAGGTTGATGGGGTAGCGCTGCAGGCCTTCCACCGACTCGCTGATGTTCATGCCGCCCACGGCAGTGGCGATGACTTCCTGGACATCGGCAATGTTGAGACCAAGCCGCGCCGCCGCTTCGCGATCGATGTCCACTTCTATATAGCGACCGCCGGCAACGCGTTCGGAGTACACCGACAAGGTGCCGTCAAGGTCGCGCAAGGCAGCTTCGATATCCTTGCCGATTTCCTGGATGACATCGAGATCGGGACCGGACACCTTTATGCCGAGCGGTGTCTTGATGCCGGTGGCCAGCATGTCGATACGCGTCTTGATCGGCATGACCCAGGCATTGTTCAGGCCGGGTACGTCGACCACGTCATCCAGTTCCTGCTTGAGCCTTTCGAGATCCAGGCCAGCCCGCCATTCCTCACGGGGCTTCAGCTGGATGGTGGTTTCGATCATGGTCAGCGGCGCAGGGTCGGTTGCGGTTTCCGCCCGGCCGATCTTGCCGAAGACCCGCTCGACCTCGGGCACCGTCATGATGAGCTTGTCGGTCTGCTGCAGCAGTTGTTGCGCCTCGCCGATGGAAAGCCCTGGGAAGGTCGTCGGCATGTACATCAGGTCGCCTTCATCCAGCTCCGGCATGAACTCGGTGCCAAGCCTGGAATATGGCAGGACACTGATCGCGATCAACAACATGAAGCCGGCGACAACCCAGGCCGGGCGTTGCAGGGCACTGCGCAGGACCGGCAGGTAGGCGCGCGTCAGTCCGCGGTTCACCGGGTTGACGGCTTCTGCCTGGATACCGCCGCGAACCAGGTAACCGATCAACACCGGCACCAGGGTGATCGACAGGCCGGCGGCGGCGGCCATCGCCCAGGTTTTGGTCCAGGCCAGTGGCGCGAACATCCGGCCTTCCTGTGCCTCCAGCACCAGCACCGGCAGGAAGCTCAGGGCAACGATCAGCAAGGAGAAGAACAGCGACGGCCCGACTTCGGAAACGGCTGCGGCGATGCGTGCCCAGCGTTGTTCCTCGTCGATTTCGCCTTCCTCGTCCGCCGCCGCTTCGAGGTGCTTGTGCACGTTCTCGATCATCACGATGGCTGCGTCGACCATGGCGCCAATGGCAATTGCAATGCCGCCCAGCGACATGATGTTGGCGTTGATGCCTTGCAGACGCATGATCAGGAAAGCGACGAGGATGCCGATGGGCAGGCTGATCACTACCACCAGTGACGAGCGGAAGTGCAGCAGGAACAGCGCACAGACCAGCACCACGACGAGGATTTCCTCGAGCAGCTTTTCCTGCAAGGTGGAAACCGCACGCTCGATCAGCGAAGAGCGATCGTAGGTTTCGACCACCTCGACACCGTCCGGCAGGTTCCGCGCCAGCTCGTCCAGACGTTGCTTGACGGCAGCGATCACTTCCTGGGCATTCGCACCGAAGCGCATGACCACGATGCCGCCGACCACCTCACCCTCGCCATTCAGCTCCGCGATGCCACGTCGCAGCTGTGGCCCGAGCCGGATATCCGCCACGTCTTCCAGCAGCACCGGGGTGCCACTGTCGCTGACGGTAACCGGTATGTTCCTGAGATCAGCGAGTCCGCTGATGTAGCCACTGGCGCGAACCATGTATTCGGCTTCGGCCATTTCCACCACCGATGCCCCGGTTTCCTGGTTGCCACGCTGGATCGCCCGCTTCACCTGTTGCACCGTCAGGTCATAGGCGCGCAAGCGATTGGGATCCATGACCACCTGGTACTGCTTCACCATGCCACCCACGGTGGCCACCTCGGCCACGCCAGGCACGGCCTGCAGTTCGAATTTCAGCAACCAGTCCTGGATGGACCGCAACTGCGCCAGGTCATGCTTGCCCGTGCGATCGACCAGTGCGTACTCGTACACCCAGCCGACACCGGTAGCATCGGGCCCCAGCGTCGGCCGGACATTCTCCGGCAGCTGCGCAGAGGCCTGCGACAGGTATTCGAGCACGCGTGAACGTGCCCAGTACGGATCCGTGTCGTCGTCGAACAGCACATATACGTATGAATCCCCGAAAAAGGAATAACCTCTTACCGTCTTGGCAGCGGGTACCGACAGCATCGCGGTCGACAAGGGATAGGTCACCTGGTCTTCGACCACCTGCGGCGCCTGCCCTGCATATTTCGTGTGCACAATGACCTGCACGTCGGAAAGATCCGGGATGGCATCGACCGGCGTATCGCGCAATGCCTGCACGCCAGCCGCGACCAGCAAGCCGGTCAGCAACAGCACCAGCACCCGGTTGCAGATGGACCAGTTTATGAGCGCGTTAATCATCGCTCCTCTCCCGGACGGTCTTCCGGCTCATCAGCTGGCATGGGCACGTCCTCGTGGCTGGAATCGCCATTGCCTTGCAGGCGTTCGAGGCTGGCGTTCAGGCTGGCTTCCGAATCGATCAGGAACTGGCCCGACGTCACCACGTGCTGGCCGGCTACCAGGCCGGCGCGAATCTCGACAAACTCGCCACTCTCGAGACCAGGCACCACCACGCGGGTCGTGAAGCTGCCATTTTCCTGCCGCAACACGACCCGCGACTCCCGACCTGTCCTGATCAAGGCCTCACGGGGTATGACAAGAATGTCTTCCTTCGGCCCGCCGAAGATGGTCACGTTGGCAAACATGTTCGGCTTCAGCACTTCACCCGGGTTGTCGAACTTCAGGCGCGCCTGGACCGTGCGGGTCTTCGGGTCCAGCACCGGCGAAACGAAATCGACCTCACCCTCCAGCACTTCGCCCGGCTTGTAGGCCAGGGTCGCCTCGACCGGCTGGCCCGCCGCGACCCAGTCCGCCTGCGCGGCAAAGACATCGGCAACAAGCCATACCGTCGAAAGGTCGGCCAGTGCCATGATTTCCATCGACGGCGTGACGTACATGCCCTCGCGCACCAACAGGTCGGCGACCACCTCGTCACGGGTCGCGTAGTACGGCAGCGGATTGATCACCTGCCGGGTCTCTGCAATGCGATCGATATCCCGTTTCGACACGTCCATCGCCAGCAAGCGTTCGCGGGAGAAACGCTGCAGGCGTCGGTTGCCACTGGCCAGGCTGGTGATGAACTCCTCCTGCGCATTCACCAGGTCTGGCGAATAGAAACGGAACAGCACGTCTCCCTGCTGCACGCGTTCGCCTTCCGAACGAACCGCCAGTTCCTGAATCCACCCGGCAACGCGCGGATGGATGTGGCGCAACAAGGCCTCGTTGTAATCGATGTGGCCGACGGTATCGATACGCCGCCACAGCTTGTCGCGTTCGACCTTCGCCGTGCGAACGCCGAGGTTCTGCACCATGCCGGCCGAGACCCTCACGCTGCCATTGCCACCGGCATGCACGGGAATGAAGTCCATGCCCATCGCGTCCTGCGCCGGTGTCTCGGAAATGATTTCCGGATCATGTGGATGACGGTAGTAGAGGATCTCGCGCTCGCCCTCGCTCGACATCTCCTGCTGCGAACGCGGCACCAGTTCCATGCCGCAGATCGGGCAGTTGCCAGGTTGGTCGCTGGTGACCTCCGGATGCATGGGGCACACATAGGTCGGATCCAGGTGTTTTGTCGCATGCTCCTGGAACGTTTCCTGCCCGTTCGAAGCGCTTCCAGGCTCGCTTTCCGAGCTACAGGCAAGCAGCATGAAGCTGCTGGCAAGGACGAACAGCAAGGCGAGGTTTCTGGTCACGATATTCATTGTTCCGTACCTCCGAGATAGAGGAGTTCCGCGCGCAACAGGGCGCGACGCTTCAGGAGTTCCAGGCGACGCAACTCGAGGTCGAGCAGGTCGAGGTGGGACTGGACCAGGTCGTCGAGCGACACCAGCTCATTGGCGTAGGAACGCGCCATGGATTCACGCGAGCTTCTTGCCGTCGGCAACAACTGCTCGTCCTGCAAGGCAAGCTGGCTGTCGATCACCCGCAGGGATGCCAGCGTTGCCTGCCAGCGACCCTGCAACTGGCGAAGCAGGTCGACCCGCTGCCAGTCAGCGGCCCGGCGGCGGCTTTCGGCCGCAGTGACTTCGCGCTTCTTCGCGCCGCGATTGAAGACGGGAATGCTGACCGACACCATGGCCGAGGCGAAGTCGGGGCGTTCCCGACCCAGCGCATCGACACCGCGACGGTCTCCATAGCTCACATCCAGCATCCAGCGCGGCCCGAATTTTTCCTCGGCCAGCCGCACTGCCGTTTCATTCGCGGCAATCCGTTCTTCCTGCGCCTTGACCAGGGGATGGGCATCGATTTGCTGCGGGAGCATGCCTGGCTCTGGAAGCTGTGCGGGTCGTGCTGTTCGGTAAGCGGCATCGCCCAGCAGCGTCGTCAGCTTTGCGGTCGCGGCCTGCGCCACTTCCCGGTAGGCGAGCTCGCGTTCGCTCAGGCGATCCAGCTTCAGTTTCGCTGCCAGGAAATCGGACTGCCGACCGCCACCGGTCGCGTAACGGCTCTCGGCAGCGGCCAGCACCGGTTTCACCTCGATCGCGATGTCGGCTATTCGCTCGGCCGATTGCGCGGCAAACTGCCGATGGAACCAGACCTGGTGAAGTGCAAAGCGCAGCTGCCGGACACGGTCGTCGACCTGCCAGGTCTTGCTCGCAGCGAGTTGTTCGCCCTGGCGTTCCAGCAGCTCCAGGGTGTCGCCGGCGGGAAATACCTGCCGGAAACCGAGCTGCAATTGCGTCATCGGTTCCTGGTCCAGCGCGAAGCTGTCGACCGGCAGGTTCATCGCACCGAAGCGGATTTCCGGATCCGGCAGGACGGCAGCAGCCTGCGCCGCCTCACGGCCAGCGGTCGCTTCCAGTCGCAATTGTTCGCCGACGGCATCGCGTTCGATGGCAATCGTCTCTGCCTCGGACAGGGTCAACGGTTC
>JAWWBS010000082.1 GCA_033720895.1 Gammaproteobacteria bacterium | reverse complement strand
GCGAAGGCAAACGCCGCATCGACGAACACCTCGATGCGGGTCATCTCCGCACCACGCAGTCGAAAGCCGTTCTCCTCTGGACACTCGTCAAGTCGGCGGGCGCTGAAAGGCTGGTTGATGGACATGCTGTTCCCCGTTGCTGGCTGCACGGTAAACTCTAGCCTCAGTTACTTCTTTCAGGAAGCCCGATGCTCCAGCTGCGAACTGCCAGGACCCTGTTGCTTGCCTGCTTGCTGCTGTTCGCAGGCTGCGCCGCGGCCCCGCCCAAGGCACCCCTGAATCTCTGCTCGGTTTTCGACGAGTACCCGGAATGGTACGACTACGCCGCCCAGTCCGAGGACAAATGGGGCACTCCGATCCACATCCAGATGGCCTTCATCCAGCGTGAATCCTCGTACGTGGCCGATGCCCGTCCGGCGATGGAATGGTTCCTGTTCATTCCCCTGGGCCGGCCGTCTTCCGCCGAGGGCTATGCGCAGATCCAGGATCCGGCATGGGAAGACTACACCCGGGCAAATGGCAGCCTGTTCAAATCTCGCAGCGACATGGAAGACGCGCTGGACTTCATTGGCTGGTACAACGACATATCGCGCAAGCGCCTCGGGATCTCTCTGTGGGATCCCTACCGTCTCTACCTCGCCTACCACGAAGGACACGGCGGCTACTCGCGGGGCAGTTACCGCGGCAAGAGCAAGCTGCTTGGGGTTGCGAGGGATGTCGAATACCGCGCCAGGGAATACGGCAGCCAGCTGAAAAGCTGTGAAGCGCGCTTCCAGTGTCGTGGCTGGTGGGAGGTGGGCCCGCTCTGCAGCAAGTAGCGGATCGCGCTACCAGGGGATGTCCTGGCCATCCCAGGCGATGAAACGCCCGCTGTCCGCCGGACCGACACCGCGCAGGATCTCCAACAGCTTGCCTGCCGCGAATGCGGTGCTGAACAGCTTGTCCTCCGGCACCCCGCCCTGGAAGGGTTTCGACAGGCCGGTGTCGGTCGTGCCTGGATGCAGGTTCACGACGCAAGCCTGCTTGTGTGACCGCGACAGCTCCACCGCCAGGGTTTTCATGTGCTGGTTCAGCGCCGCCTTGGACGCCCGATAGGCGTACCAGCCCCCAAGGCGATTGTCGCCGATCGACCCGACGCGAGCCGACAGGTGTGCCAGCACCGCCGACTCCTGCCGTGACAACAACGGCAGCAGGTAGCGTGCCATCAGCATGGCACCGAAGACATTGCTGCCGAAGGCCTGTTGCAGGCTTTCCATGGCAAGATCGGCCGCCCGTTTCTCAGGCTCGATACCACCCTCGGAATGCAGGATCCCCACCGTGTAGATCAGCAGTCGCGGCTTGATGCCGTGCTCGTCGAGACGCGCCACCAGCTGTTGCCAGGACTCCTCGCCGGTGACGTCCAGGGGCTGGCGGATGAGCCTTTCGCTGTCCGGCAAGGCCTCGCTGTCGGCGACGCTGCGTCCACAGGCGACCACCTGCCGGCAACTTTCGTCATCCAGCAACTGGCGAACGAATTCGGCACCGATGCCGCGACTTGCACCGACGACAAGGGCATCGAAAGCCTCGGGCAGGTTCTTGAAACGCATGCGATTCCGGCTCCCGCTGGCTTACCAGCTACCCGTGTTTTCCATCGATTTCCAGGGCTCCTGCGGTGGCAGGGATTCGCCCTTCTGCAGCAACTCGATGGAAATGCCATCCGGTGATCGCACGAAAGCCATGTGCCCGTCACGCGGTGGTCGATTGATGGTGATGCCGGCATCCTGCAAAGACTGGCAGAGGCCGTAGATGTCTTCGACGCGAAACGCCAGGTGGCCGAAATTGCGCCCGCCATCATAATCCTCGGGATCCCAGTTGTAGGTGAGCTCCAGCATCGGCGCCTGGCGTTCGCGGGCCAGCGCCAGGTCCTCGGGCGCCGCAAGGAATACCAGGGTGAAGCGCCCTGCCTCGACATCGCGACGGCTCATTTCCTGCAGCCCGAGCTTGTTGCAATAGAAATCCAGCGAGGCATCGAGATCGCTGACGCGCACCATGGTGTGCAGGTATTGCATCGAGAGTCTCCTGGTAAATGGCAAGGACATGCAGTCTGCCATTCCAGCTCGCACCATTGCCAACCGTTCGGCAGGCAGACCCGCGCCGAGAGGAATTTCCTGTACAGCTGACCGTGCTCCCGGAGGCGCGAGTGCTTGGTTGTGCCGCGATTAAGCCTTACAGTTTTCCAGGTACATACGAACAGGAATGGCCATGCCGACCGACAAGCCACTCGACAACCCCGCCTCGATCAAGGGACTGCTGGTGGACCTCAGCGGCGTGGTCCACCAGGGCGATGCCGCCGTACCCGGCTCGCGGGACGCACTGGTGCGACTTCGTGATGCGGGCCTGCCGGTCAGGTTCGTCAGCAACACCAGTCGCAAGACCTGCGACCTGCTATATCGGCAGTTGCATGAGCTGGGTTTCGATATCGAACGCGACCAGCTGTTCACTGCGCCTGTCGCTGCGCGACAGTACTACCAGCAACATGCCATGCCGATACTCGCGCTGGTCCACGAGTCCCTGCGGCCGGAATTCGATGCCCTGCAACTGACTGATGATCCCGCCGAGGCACGTGCGGTGCTGGTAGGCGATGCCGCCGAGGGTTTCAGTTACACCGCCATGAACCTTGCCTTTCGTGCACTGCAGGAAGGTGCCGAGTTGCATGCCATCGCGCGCAACCGCTATTTCCGCGACGGCGACCGTCTTTCGCTGGATGCCGGCGCTTTCGTGGCAGCACTGGAATACGCCAGTGGCCGCACGGCACAGCTGTTCGGCAAACCAGCGACGGCATTTTTCGAGCAGGCCGTCGCCTCGCTCGGCCTTGCGGCCGACGACGTGTTGATGGTCGGAGACGATGTGGAGGCCGACGTCAATGGCGCCCTCGACGCCGGGCTCCAGGCGGTGCTGGTTCGCACCGGCAAGTACCAGGCGGGCGATGACGACAGGAATCGTGGCAGCTGCCTGGCCGATTTGCAGGCGGTGACGCACAGCTTGCTGGACTGAGGTCCGGCGCGATGCCGCGTCAATGGGCGTCGGTGCTGTCGTCCGAATCGGTGGAGAGGAAATCGCTGCGATGACGCCATGCGTAACTGGCCGTCACGACAAAGATCAGCAGGGCGACCAATAGCATGGGCCATTCCCGGAACATCGCATGCGTCGCCACTGCGCCCAGCATCAGGCCCGCAAGGCCGGCGGCGGCCAGGGTCTTGAGCTTGTCGATCCAGATACCCACGGCGCCAGCGACTTCCAGCACGCCGGTGAAATACATGAATCCCTCCGGGTAACCCCAGCGCGCAAATGCATCGACCTCGAACTCGAGCGCCAGCAACTTGGCCATGCCCGACGCCAGGAAAACCAGGGTGACAATACTGCGATGCAAGGTATCCAAGTAACCTCCTGCTCGGCCGTCCGATGAAACGGCTTGCTTGAGGTTCAGTCTAGCGCCGCGGGAGCGGTTGTCGAGCGACCCTGCGGGTTCATTGCCAGATCACGCTGCCAGGTGACGCAACTCGCGCGTGCCAGCAGCACCTGGTCCTTGAAACCGGCCTGGCGGAAATCCGAGGCCTGCAAGGCAGTGAGCTCCACCAGCAGGCGTTCGAGACGGAGCTGGTGGACGCGTTCCACGCTGTCGCGCAGCTCTTCGAGCAGGTACTCGAGCTGGCGCCAGGACACCGGGGCGTTCTCTGGGTTGCGCGCCAGGCGAGCCAGTTCGCATTCGATTCGAGCCAACAGCGCCCGACAATTATCGTTTTTCATGGCAGCACTCCTTTGCCGGTTTTGGTCCATCTTCGCGAGCACATGCCACCGGGAAATCAGCGCCAACCCGGTAAGCGCAATGGAATTCGCCTGATTCGTGATTTGTGCGGCATGGGCGGGCACTTTTCCCTAGAATTGACACCTGAACGGGCAAGCGAGCAGGTTTGATGGGGGCAATCGAAACAAGCAGCAACGCCACCTTGCAGGGCATGAACACCATGGGTGTCGCCGTGCGCGCCAGGCGGTTGGTCACCGTGAAGCAGCTCGACGCCATGGAGCGGGCGCTGGACCAGGTAGCGGCCGACGCACCGTTGCTGGTGCTTGGTGGCGGCAGCAACATCCTGTTTCGCCAGGACTTCGATGGCACGGTGCTGCACATTGCCGATCAAGAGATCGACGTTTCACCGGGCAATGGTGGCGATCTCGTCACGGTCGCGGCGGGTGCCGAATGGGATGGCTTCGTGCGCTGGTCGCTGGCGCAGGGCTACGCCGGCCTGGAAAACCTGATTCTCATACCTGGCAGTGTCGGGGCCGCACCCATTCAGAACATCGGCGCCTACGGCCGCGAGGTCAGCGAATTCATCGAGGCGGTCGATGTCATTGACCGGGCCACGCGAGAACGGCGACGACTCTCCCCTGCCGAGTGCGAATTCGGCTATCGCGATTCGATATTCAAGCGCGAACGCGACCGCTACATCGTGATCCGCGTGATCTTTCGCCTGCCGCGCCAGCATCCGTTGCGCACCGATTACGCCGGCGTGCAGCAATGGCTGGACGATCACGACATCGACGATCCCCGGCCAGCGGATGTCGCACAGGCCGTGGAGTCCCTGCGACGCAGCAAGCTGCCGGATCCGGCTGACATCGGCAACACCGGCTCCTTTTTCAAGAACCCGATCGTGAGCAGCAGCAAGGCCGAGGCGGTGCGGGCTGCATTTCCGGACGCGCCGGTATTCCCGCTGGACGACGAACACGCCAAGCTCTCGGCCGGCTGGATGATCGAACACTGCGGACTGAAGGGTACGCGTGAAGGCGACGCCGGCTTTTCCGCAAAACATGCCCTGGTGCTGGTCAATCACGGCGAGGCCAGCGGCGAGCAGCTCTGGAGCATGGCCCAACGCGCCATCGATGCGGTTGAGGGCACGTTCGGCATCCGCCTGGAACCGGAACCGCTGGTGCTGTGATGAGCGAAGCCAGCGACAACACGAGCAGCACGCCGCTGCAGTTCCTGCAATCGCACCTGCCGCTGCTGGCAACGGCGACCTACCTGCTGGCCGCAACGGCGGGGCTTATCTATCACTTCTTCCTGATCGGCCACTTCGATCAGTCACTCCTAGATTACTGGGAGCCGAGCGATTTCCTGATTGCGGGTTTTCGCGAACCGGTCGCGCTGTTGATGGCGGCGCTCGCCGTGATCATCGCCTTCCAGATCGCCTTCCTGGATGAATACAATCGCTGGCTGCGCCGCAAGAGCGAGCTGGCTTACAAGCTGGTCGGCAGCTACTACCTGCGCAAGCTCTACCGCGGCCCGTTGCCCGGCCCGGTGTTCGGGGTCTTGCTCGGTGCGGGCTGGTTCCTGGTGATCATCTGGACACTGGCCACCGCCGAGGCGGTCGATACCTGGAATGCCGAATACAACGACGTGCGCATCGAGTTCGTCGATGAGGGTGGCGCCATCAATGGCCGCCTGCTCGCCGTGAGCAACCGCTATCATCTCCTGCTGGTCGCAGACCCTGCCAACACCGAGGCTGACAGCCGCCGCTTCATGGCCATTCCCATTGACAACGTGCTGAGCATTACCCGTTGCGCGGCCCCGGTCGGCGTGTTCGGTCTTAGCAACAACCCCTGCCAGCAACGTGACCGCCTTTCGGCCATGGCTGAACTGGCCGCGCAAGCGGACACCGAAACGCAGGCAGACGGCGAGTCATCGGCAGACACGCCGGCCGCACCCGTGCAGGAACAATCACCGCAACCCTATCGCCGCAATCGCCTGATCAAGGAACCGGACTTCTGAGCCAGCCGTTTGCCAGGCAAAAAAAGACCCCAGGTCCTTGCGGCGACTGAGGTCTCTCTGCAATGCCTGCCTGTCGGCCTGGCGTTGCGCCTTGCGGGTCTTGCCATGCGGTCCTGACTTTCGCTTCAAACCGCCTGACCGAACCACCGGATTGCGTGGCCTGGACATGGTCCTGCTCCTTGGTTGTCAGGGGGCGCGCATCATATGCAGCTGCCAGGGGCAGCGCAAGCGCGTCGCCCGCCTTGTGTAAGATGCAGGCATGACGAAAACCCCACAGCGGCGAACCTTGCTTGTTATCGGCCTGTTGCTGCTCGCCAGCGGCACCACCAGCCCTGCACGGGCAACGGACGACCCGACGTGCGGCGGCCCCATGACGCCCATCAATGCCATCCAGGGTGCCGGCGATTCGAGTCCATTGGTGGGTGAACTCGTGATTACCGAGGGCGTGCTGACCGCGGATTTTTCCGGCCGCGATCAACTGCGCGGCTTCTACCTGCAAGCGGCCGCACCGGATGAGAACCCCGCCACCTCCGAGGGCCTGTTCGTCTACGGCAGGCTGCCCGCTGGTATCCAGCGCGGCGAGCTGCTGCGACTGCGCGGCAGCGTCAAGGAGTACCAGGGGCTTACCGAGCTGGAGAAGCCCGACCTGCTGGCCCGCTGCGGCAAGATCGACATCCAGCCGCTGGCACTCGAGCGTCCCGCCGCTGTCGACGAGTCGCTGGAGGGCATGCTGGTCACTTTCACCAGCGCACTGGTCGTCAACGACAACTACCAACTGGGTCGCTATGGCGAGCTGGTGCTTGGCAGTGCGCGGCACTTCGTGCCGACGGAGCTTACGGCGGATGCCGCTGACGCAAAGCGCATCGCGGCCAGCAACCAGCGCGACCGCATCATTCTCGATGACGGCTCTCGCCGGCAGAACCCCGAAGACATCAGCTACCTTTCGACCCCGCTGTCGGCCAGCCACAGCGTGCGGCTTGGCGGCCAGGTTTCCGGCATCCTTGCCGTGATCGACCAGTTCAAGGGCGAGTACAAGCTGCAGCCACTGGGCCCGGTCTCGATCACACCGGCCAACCCGCGACCGGTGCCACCTGAAAAGGCCGCCGACAACACGCGCGTTGTCAGCATGAACCTCGGCAACCTGTTCAATGGCGAAGGCAGGACAAGGCGATTTCCGACGCAGCGTGGTGCAGACACCGAAAAGGAGTACCAGCGCCAGCTGGCGAAGATCGTGGCGACCATCGTG
>JAWWBS010000081.1 GCA_033720895.1 Gammaproteobacteria bacterium | reverse complement strand
GCCTTACTCGCCCTACAGAATTGAAAGTGATCGACTGACTGCCAGGTGCTGGTCGCCTGAAGATGCGGAAGCATTCCGTGCACTGCTGGATCGCAACAATGACCATCTCCGGCCCTTCATCCCCTGGATGGCGGACGAGCCTCGTTCGCTGGAGCAGACCCGGGAGCGTCTCCGGAAAGACAGCCTCCGTTTCACGGATAACGACGACTATCGCTATGCATTGCTGGATCGTGGCGGCATCCTGATCGGCGAGATGATCCTGTCAACGCGCAGCGGCGGCAATTCACGCGAGGTCGGTTACCTGCTGGACAAGGAAACCATTGGCAGGGGCCTGGCCACCGAAGCCGCCGCCATGCTGATTAAAGCCGCCTTCGTGCATTGCAAGGTGGATCACGTCGACCTGCATTGCAGCCCTCGCAATACCGCCAGCATCCGCATTGCGGAAAAGCTGGGATTCAAACTGCTTAAGATCGAAGAGAAGTCGATGACGGACAGCGAAGGCCTTGTCGACGATTCCATGCACTGGCGTCTTGGGTCAGGCGACTTCCCCGGGTCACTGGCAGCGGGCATCGACATCCGTGCCTTCGACGGGCACGGCAATCAGCTTCAGGACTGATTCGACAGGTAGCTGGCCACGCCCTGCCCGGCGCGTCGGCCCGTGGCAAAACAGGCGGTCAGCAGGTAGCCACCCGTTGGCGCTTCCCAGTCCAGCATTTCGCCCGCGCAGAACACGCCGGGCATCGCTTTCAATTGCAGGAAGTCATCGACGGCATCGAGACTGACGCCGCCCGCGGAGCTGATCGCCTCGGCAATGGGCCGCATGCCGGTCAATATCAGCGGCAGGCATTTCAGCTTTGCGGCAAGCGCCTCCCCGTCCAGCTGCGCAGGATCGACGCCCGCCTCGCGCAACAGCGACACTTTCTCCGGGCCCAGGTTCAGGCTGCGTCGCAGGCGTTCGGACACCGAGCGCTTGCCGGCCGCCTTGTTCCAGCGCGCAACAATTGCATCCGCCGTCATGTTCGGCAGCAGGTCGATTTCGATGGTTGCCCTTCTTGCCGGGTCAGCCAGCAACCGGTCACGGATGGCCGCCGACAGGGCATAGACCACGTTGCCCTCCAACCCCCATTCGGTCAGCAGGAATTCGCCCGCAAGGAAATCCTCTTCGCCCTGCAAGCGCATGCCGATGTTCTTGACGGGCTGGCCGGCAAAGCGCGCCTTGTGCACATCGCTCCAGTTGCATTCGAATCCCGAGTTGCTCGGCTTCAGTGCACTGACATCCACATCCCTTGCCAGCAGCCAGGGCACCCAGCTGCCATCCGACCCCAGTCGCGGCCAGCTGGCACCGCCCAGCGCCAGCACCGTCGCTGCCGGTTGAATCTCAATGGACTCATGTCGGTTTTCGAATGTGAGCTGACCCTTGTCATTCCATCCGGTCCAGCGATGCCGGGTATGGATGTCGACACCGACCGCACGAAGTCGCGACAACCAGGCTCGCAACAAGGGTGCGGCTTTCATTTCGCGAGGAAACACGCGGCCAGACGAACCGACAAAGGTTTCGACTCCGAGATCGTGTATCCAGCCTCGCATGGCCTCGTTATCGAAATCGCGCACCATGGCTGCCAGCAAGGGCGAGCGCGGCAGGTAGCGATCGAGGAAGGGATCGAGTGATTCGGAATGGGTGATGTTCATGCCGCCCACACCGGCCAGCAGGAACTTGCGTCCGACCGACGGCATGGCATCGAAAAGCCTGACGGCGTGACCGGCGTCGGCTATGACTTCGGCAGCCATCAGGCCGGCCGGACCGCCTCCTATGACAACAACAGGATCGGACATGTCAGCGGTTTACCGCCGTGGCGCGGAGTCATCCCGTTCGCCCAGCATGCGGGCCGGCAGGAACAGGATGGCGCGCACGAAAGCGAGCATCGCTTCCATCAGCACGCCGAAAATCCGGAAC
The DNA here is from genome assembly GCA_033720895.1 of Gammaproteobacteria bacterium. NCBI lineage: Bacteria > Pseudomonadati > Pseudomonadota > Gammaproteobacteria > Gammaproteobacteria bacterium. The sequence goes on along the minus strand of JAWWBS010000081.1, from coordinate 5,205 downwards.
GGGATGGACAGCAGCCAGAAGATCGGCCAGAGCACCAGCATGACCAGTGCCAGCGGCCAGCTCAGTACCAGCACGATGGCCCACAACAGCATCACGACCAGCAATTGCATTTGTCATCCCCATGCGATTATCGAAGCACCTAGGTTAACACCCGACCTTTCTCATTGTTCGATCATTGTTTCGCGTTCAAGCAGCTCGCGCTTCCGTTCCACGCCCCAGCGGTAACCGGCAAGGCTGCCGTCCTTGCCGACCACCCGATGGCAGGGAATCAACAGTGCAATCCTGTTGCGCGCACAGGCCGAGGCCACGGCGCGCGTTGCATTCGGCTTGCCCAGGTCCTTAGCGAGTTGCGAGTAGCTGCGCTTCTCTCCCAGCGGGATTTTCTGCAAGGCTTTCCAGACGCTGGCCTGGAACGCCGTGCCCTGGATATCCACCGGCAGGCACAGGGCCTCCTCCGGCAGCAGGATGAAGTCGCGCACGGCATCGAACCAGTCACGCAAGCGCTGCTCGCCATCACCGAAGCTCGCCTTCGGGAATGCCGCGCGCATCTCTTCAAGCAGCTCGCCGGGCCGGTCACCGAATGACAACCAGCAGATTCCTTTCTCGGTCGCTGCCATCAACATCCAGCCCAGCTCGGAAAGGCCGAGCCACCAGTCGATCGAGATGTCACCCCTGAACCTCGCGGGTGCTGCGCCGAGTCGGGTTGTCGCGCGGTCATACGCAGCCGCAACCGACGAAAAGCCGGCATCGAGAACGGCATCGATGGCCTTGCTGCCACCCGCTGCCCGTGCCAGGCGATGCAATTGCAGCGCCTGGCCATAGGCCTTGGGACTTGCGCCCAGTCGTCGAGTGAATTGCCGTTGCAATTCGGATGCGCCGACACCGAGCTCTGCGGCAAGCGCATCCAGCGTCGGCATGGGATCGCTGCGTTCGATGATCCTGCAGGCAGCCTGCAGGGTGCGTGGCCAGTCGATGTGAGGGTTACGGGAGCTCATTGGCAGAATGCGGGTCGCTTGAATAGGGGTGCGTCTCGGCAAGGAAACCGGGCTGATGGCGAATGGTCTCGATCCAGCGCATCACGTTTGGAAAACCCTCCAGCGAAAGGTCCGTGCCTTCCAGGAAGCCGATGTAGGCGACCAGGCTGATATCCGCAATGGTATACCGGGAATCGACCAGGAAGGCGTCGCTTTCCAGCGCGTGATCGAGAATGCCCAGCGCCTTCTGGCTGGCAGCCGCCTTTCCGGCAATGGCCTCCGCACTGCGCCGGGCCAGCTTGCCGGTCAGGCTCCAGTGGCGGTATGCCGCCACCCCGTTCTGGACGACATCCTCCTCGAAATACAGCCAGCGCTGCACTTGTGCACGTTGCCATGCGTCGGTCGGCAAGTAATCGCTGCCGTCCGCCAGGTACCAGAGAATGGCATTCGATTCCGGCAGGCAGCGACCATCCTCCAGTTCGAGGACTGGCACGGCGCCGACCGGATTCTTTGCCAGGAAGCCGGGGGTCTGCCCTTCGCCTTCGAAAATGCTGACCGGGCGTTGCTCGTACTCGATTTCCAGCAACGCCAGCAGCTGGCGAACCTTCCAGGCATTCTGCGACGGCAGGTAATCATGCAGGATCAACATGACTGCACTCCTGTGTTGTTCGGATGTGCAGAGCATGCGCGGCATGCGTGGCGCGTTCTTCCGGATTCTTGCGCTGAAAAAGAAAAAGCCCGCCGAAAGGCGGGCTTTTCCGCAAGGCAGTGGACCTCAAAGCAGCGGTGCGATCACCAGCGATACGATCGCCATCACGTTGATGAGGATGTTCATCGCCGGGCCCGAGGTGTCCTTGAACGGGTCACCCACGGTGTCACCGACCACGCAGGCCTTGTGAACGTCCGAACCCTTGCCGCCGTGGTTGCCCTTTTCGACATACTTCTTGGCGTTGTCCCAGGCACCGCCGGCATTGGCCATGGTCAGCGCCATCAGCACGCAGCCGATCAGCGCGCCGCCCAGCATGCCGCCGAGCGCCTCGGGGCCAAGCCCGAAACCGACCACCACCGGTGAGCCCACGGCGAGCACGCCGGGCAGGATCATCTTCTTGAGAGATGCCTGGGTGGCGATATCCACGCAGCGAGCGCTGTCCGGTTCGGCCGTGCCTTCCATCAGGCCGGGAATTTCGCGGAACTGGCGGCGGACTTCGTTGATCATGTCGAAGGCCGCATCACCCACCGCCTGCATGGTGATGGCAGAAACCGCGAACGGGAAGATGCCGCCGAGGAACATGCCCATCAGTACGATCGGCTCGCCGATTTCCAGCGAAAAGGCCGGGTTGTGCAACTTCACCGTTTCGATGAACGCCGCGATGATCGCCAGCGCCGCCAGGCCGGCCGCACCGATGGCGAAGCCCTTGCCGATCGCTGCGGTGGTGTTGCCCACCTCATCGAGACCGTCCGTGATCTTGCGCGTCTCCTCGCCGAGGCCCGCCATCTCGGCAATGCCGCCGGCGTTGTCGGCGACCGGACCGTAGGCGTCAATGGCCATGGTGATGCCGACCGTCGACAACATGCCGACCGCCGCCACGCCAACGCCGTAAAGGCCGGCCAGCTCGCTGGAGACGAAGATGATGCCGGCAATGACCAGCACCGGGATGATGGTCGAGCGCATGCCGATGGCCAGGCCCGAGATCATCACCGTGGCCGGGCCGGTTTCACCCGATCGGGCTATTTCACGGACCGGACGACCACCGGTGTAGTACTCGGTGACCAGGCCGATGATGATGCCGCCAAGCGCACCCGACAGCACGCAGCCCCAGACCATGGGCGAAACACCCTGCTGAGCGACCAGGAACCAGGCCGCGATCATGAACAGGACAGTGGCGCCAATGGTGCCGAAGCGCAGGGCGACTTCCGGCGACTTGGAGGAATAGATCTTCACCAGCAGGATGCCGAGAATGGAACAGATCAGGCCGGTCGAGGCCAGTGCCAGCGGCAGGAACATCAGCGTTTCACGTGCTCCGGCCAGGTTTGCCACCTGCGCTGCGCCGAGCGTGGCAGCAATCGCGATGGTGGCGATCATCGAACCGCAATACGACTCGAAGATGTCGGAACCCATGCCAGCCACGTCACCGACGTTGTCGCCCACGTTGTCGGCGATCACAGCCGGGTTGCGCGGGTCGTCTTCCGGGATGCCGGCTTCGACCTTGCCGACCAGGTCGGCGCCGACGTCAGCTGACTTGGTGAAGATGCCGCCACCGACACGCGAGAACAGTGCCACGGACGAGGCGCCCATGCCGAAGCCATGGATGGCCTCGGCGTGCTCGGCGCCGAACAGGATATAGAGGGCGCCGAGACCCAGCAGGCCCATCGAGGCCACCGCGAGGCCCATGATCGAGCCACCGAAAAAGGCAACCGTCAGGGCATCTGCCGGATTGCCCGCATTGGCGGCCATCGTGGTGCGCACGTTGGCGCGCGTGGCGGTGTACATCCCGATATAGCCGGCAATGCCAGAGGCCAGCGCACCGACCACGAAGGCAAGCGGCGTGTGCCAGTGACCGAAACCGAGGTACAGGCCGATGGTCACGATGACGACGAAGCCCGCCAGGATGGAATACTCGCGGCGCATGAACACCATCGCGCCAACATGAATGGCTTCCGCGATCTCGGCCACCTTGCCGTCACCGCCGGAATAACTCTTGACCATGCCGTACACGACCAGTGCGGCCAGCAGGCCGGCAGCGCCGAGTACCAGTGGTATCCACTCGATAGTCATGACATCCCCTTTTGTTTTGAGTGCTTGAATGCTGAGGGCTTTCGCGGCCGCCGGCCGCACTCCCCTGCGGTTACGGCGCCCTGCCCGCCGTCGAGTCTAGCCCGATGGCCCGGAGCTTGCATAGACAGGCGCTCTAACGGCGAAAAAGCCCGCGAACGCCCCTGATTTTGCCGCCAAAAGCCCGTATAATGCGCGCCCTTGAAATCAAGAACTCCCCGTAACAATCCCCCTGGAGCAACAACGCATGAGCCTGGAAGACGTTACCCGCGGCAAAGACCTGCCGAACGACATCAATGTGATCATCGAAATCCCGATGAACAGCGAACCCGTCAAGTACGAAGTCGACAAGGACTCCGGCGCGCTGTTTGTCGACCGCGTGCTGACCACGCCGATGCACTATCCATGCAACTACGGCTACGTGCCGCACACCCTGTGTGACGACGGCGACCCGGTCGACGTGCTGGTCGTCATGCCGGTCGGCCTGCAGCCGGGTTCGGTCATTCGCTGCCGCCCGGTCGGCGTGCTGAAGATGACCGACGAATCCGGCGGCGACGCCAAGCTGATCGCCGTGCCGCACGACAAGGTCTTCCCGGCCTACAAGGACATCCGGTCGATTTCCGACCTGAACCCGCTGACCCTGGACCGCATTTCGCACTTTTTCGAGCACTACAAGGATCTCGAGAAGGGCAAGTGGGTCAAGATCGAGGGTTGGGGCGACGTCGACGAAGCCCGCGCCGAGATCGAAGACAGCGTCAAGCGCTTTGACGACGAACCGAACAAGCCGCACTTCTGAGTCCAGCCGCTTCACCGAGTACGCAACGGCCGCCCGATGGGCGGCCGTTTTCTTTTACCTGTTTTCTTTTACAGGCGCTCCCCCGCTACACTGACTCCATGTACGAACACGACCATACCCACGTCGACCGCAGCTCGAAGCACCTCGGTACGGCCTTGCTGTTCACGCTGTTCTTTGCCGGCGTGGAGGCCGTCACCGGCTGGTTTGCCAACTCGCTGGCGCTGATGGGCGATGCAGGTCACATGCTGACCGACTCGTTGTCGCTGGGACTGGCAGCACTGGCAGCGCGCATGTCCGAGGCGCCTGCCAACGAAAAGCATTCCTTCGGCCTGGGGCGTGCGGAAGTTGTCGCGGCGATGATCAACGCCACCTTCATGATGCTGATCGTGGGCGGCATTGCGTTTTCTGCCATCCAGCGCCTGCAGGATCCGCCGGACGTGAAAGGCGGGATGGTGCTGGTCGTCGCGGGCATCGGCTTGCTGGTGAATGTCATGGTCTTCTGGCTGATTCACCGTGGCGAAAAGACCATCAACACCCGCGGTGCCCTGCTGCATGTCATGGGCGACCTGCTCGGCTCTGTCGCCGCGCTGGCATCCGGCGCCGTGATCATGTTCAGCGGCTGGACGCTGATCGACCCGATCCTGTCGCTGTTCATCGCGGCG
>JAWWBS010000080.1 GCA_033720895.1 Gammaproteobacteria bacterium | reverse complement strand
TGATACCCAGCGGTTCGCGCAGCGACTCGACAATGGCGCTGGTGATCTCGTCCTGGATGTCGAACACGTCTGCCAGTTCGCGATCGTAGGTGTCCGACCACAAGTGCCTGTCTGTCTCGACATCGATCAACTGGGCCGTGATGCGCAGTCGCTCGCCCGACTTGCGAATGCTGCCTTCCAGCACGTGGTCCACGCCCAGCTGCCGGCCGATGGCCTGCGCGCCCAGTTCCGAACCCTGGAAAGCAAAGGCCGAGGTGCGCGACGCCACTTCAAGGCGGTCGATTTTCGCCAGCACGTTCAGGAGTTCTTCCGACATGCCCAGCGCAAAGAATTGCTGGTCCTGCTCGGAACTGAGGTCGATGAAGGGCAGCACGGCGATGGACACGCCCTGCTCTTCTACAGCCTTTCCCTGGGCCGGCGCAGCCACTGCCACCGGTGAATCCACCTGGGCGGACGGTGCGCTCTCTTTCTGCATGCCCAGTTCGAACCAGGCAACGACCATCACGACCAGGATGACGGCAATGCTCCACATGCGCTTTTCGCCGGCACTGCTCTCGGCCTTGCGGATACCCTCCGGCGTCAGCTCCAGCGCCCAGGCCATGATCAATGCGACCGGGAAACCCAGCAATAAAAAGAACAGGAAAACGCGCAGCACCCAGTCCGGTGCACCAAACGCGGGCAAGGCAAGATCCGCAATCTGCGCCAGCAACCAGCCGGTGACCGCATAGATCACCGCCACCTTGACGACATTGCGTTCCTTGAGTTCCTTGAAGAAGCTCATGGCGTCTCCCAGCGCGAGAAGTCACAACGGTAACGATCGATGCCTTGCTTGCCCGTCTTGCGACAGAAGGATGGCGGACCCAGCTCGTCCCAGGCGTCCAGCGTGTGATTTTCGTGCAGGTGCTGGTAAACCAGCCCGGACTCGCGATAGGAATCCACGTTCAGCCAGAACCACGGCGCATCAGTCTTGCCCATGTAAACGAGTTCCGGATGACCGAGCAGGACCAGCAGGCCGTTGGCGGCCGTGGATTCGTAGTAGTCGAGCTTCTGCAATACCAGCAGCTGTTGCACCAGCCGCTCCCGGTCTTTCGGCCGCGCGGTCGGGTCGCGCACCAGCTCGATCCAGTCCGGTGCGTAGATATCGTTCTCGCGCAGGACCGGATTGACGATCAGGCTGGCTGCCGCGTCATTACCCGCCAGCAGGTAGGCAAGGCCGTAGACGGCGATCTGCTCGTGGCGCGTGAAACGCTGCATGACTGCCAGGTGCGTTTCCATGCCACGCTCGATCTCGCCCGTCAGGATGCCAAGGGTGCCTTTGTATCGCAGGCAATTGAAATAACCCGGATCGACATCGATGCAATGCTCGATCAGGGGGGCAGCCTGGTCGAAGTACCCGAATGATGAAAGGTAGACTGCGTTCCACATCAAGGCGGTGGGATTGTCGGGTTCGAGCTCCAGGCCGCGCTGATAAGAGCGCATCGCCGCGATGAAACCCGTCGCATCTTCGGCGAACTCGATCGTCGCCGCACCCTTGGCCATGTGCGCCATGCCCAGGCTGTCATCCAGTGCCAGCGCCTTGTCTGCCGCCTGCAAGCCCAGCTCCAGGTAGGGCCGGTCCAGCGGAATCCAGCCAGGTGTGACGACGTAGGATGCCGCCAGTTGTGCCCAGCCACGCGCGAATTCCGGGTCCAGCTCCACCGCGCGCTCCAGTGCAGCGATGCTGGGCAGCATGTCGCGCTGGTTGAAGGCCTCGCGGCCAACCAGGTAGAGCTCGTAGGCGTTCATGTTGGCGGTGATCGCTTCGGCGCCAACACTGTCGTTCTCCAGCTCGATGTCCAGCGACTCCTTCAGGGCCTCGACAATGGCCTGGGCGATCTCGTCCTGGACCTTGAAGATATCGGCGGTGCTGCGGTCGTAGGTGTCCGACCATAGATGCCGGTCCGTCTCGGTATCGATCAGCTGCGCCGTGATGCGCAGCGTGTCGCCCGCCTTGCGAATGCTGCCTTCCAGCACGAAGTGCACTTCCAGTGCCTGGCCGATTTCCTGGGCGCTGAGTTTCGAATCCTGGAAAGCGAACGCCGAGGTGCGCGACGCAACCGCGAGCTTTTCGATCTGCGCCAGTACGTTCAGCAATTCTTCCGACATGCCCAGCGCAAAGTATTCCTGGTCCTTGTCCTGGCTGAGGTCGATGAAAGGCAATACCGCGATCGATACCCCGGCATCTTCTTTCTGAATGGATGTTGCGGCTGGTGGCTCAACGACGACCGGCGCATCGGCCGGCCCGCCCAGCTCGAACCAGAAGATCGCCGCCAGCGCCAACACCGCGGAGATCGTCCAAATGCGTTTCTCGCCCACCGACGATTCCGCCCGCACGATACCTTCCGGCGTCAGCTCCAGCGCCCAGGCCATGATCAAGGCAATCGGGAAACCCAGCGCTATAAGAAGAACCACCAGGCGCACGGCCCAGTCCGGAATGCCGAAGTGCGGGAACACCGCCGTGGCGACCTGGATCAGCAACCAGCCGGTGACGATGTAGATGATCGCCACCTTGACGACGTTGCGTTCCTTCAGTTCCTTGAAGAAGGTCATTCGGCGTCCTCCTCCAATTGACCATCAGCAGGTGGGCAACGGAAAGTTTCGGCTCGGACCGGGCTTCGCGTCACCTGGTTGCGCTCCAGGATTTCCATCAGGTAAGGATGTGGTTTCGGATCGAACTGCGGATAAAGCAGCCATGCCGTTTGCAGGTCGGCCAGCTCCGGCGTGTCGAATTCGCTCACGATGGCCTCGGCCTTGTCTTCCTCACCCAGCATCATGAATGCCAGCCAACGCGCGGTGATGGAATTGGCATCGTTGTCCTGCTCCTGGAGCTTCTCGAACACGGCTTCGGCATCGGCGCGCCGCCCCTCGGCACAGGCCTGGCGCATCATGGGTATGTGTCGATAGGTGTAATTCGGATTGCGCAGCAATGGATAGAGCTCGGTGGCCGCTTCCAGCTCGCCCGCCCACAACAAGGCGCGATGGTACTGGTAGGAAGTGGTCACCTTCTTGCGGATATCCTTCTTGTACTTTTCATACATGGGCAGCGTGAATTCATGAATGCCGGCCCGATGCGCGAAAATGATCATCGTAGCTGCTGTTTCTGCGGGTTCTACGCCGGTCTCCGTCTGCTTCTGGCAGATAGCAATTGCTTCGCGCGCCACGGCCTGGTCGGACAGCCGCACGGCCATGGTGCCAAGGTTGCCGCAATTTTCCTGGTCATTCGGACGTTCAGCCATGTAAGCGCGCAGCTTCTCCAGCGCCGTCCGCCAATCGCGCAAGACAAGAGCTCGCGTGTACTCGTAATCCAGGCGATCGACAGGATTCCGGGCATGTTGGATGGCCATGTTGATGGCTTCGGCAAAGTTTTCCCGTCGCTCCTCATAGCTCTCGGTGACGGTTCTCAAGCCCTGGCGGGTCAGCTCGAGGCTGCCAAACCAATAGGAAGCCAGCGCTTGCCAGGCCGCCGGGAAGGTCGGATCCTCCTCGACCGCCTGCTTGAGGTAATCGAGGATATCGCGGTTGAGAGACAGCTCGCCGGACACGAAGGCCGCTTCGCGCACCGCGTTCGCCTTCAGGTAGAGTTCGTAAGCCCGCACCGAGCGCGTGCCCGCCGCCATCATTTCTTCCAGCGCTTTCGGATCCATCGCAGTATCCATCGCCCGGGCGATCTCGGTGGCCACACGCTCCTGGATCTCGATGATGTCGCTGGCATCACCATCGATGTTCTCGGACCAGAGGTGGAAACCGTCCTTGGCGCGAATCAGCTGCGAGGTGACGCGAATCTTGTCGCCTACCCGCCGCACCGAGCCTTCCAGCACGTGCGCCACACCGAGCTCATCGGCAATCACGGTCAGCGGCTTTTCGGAATTCTTGTAAGAGAACGACGACGTGCGCGACGACACCAGCAGGTCGGGCGTGCGCGCCAGCGAATTCAGGACTTCCTCGGTCAGGCCATCGGTGAACCACTCCTGGTCCTGCTCCGGGGAAAGATCGACAAAGGGCAACACGGCAATCGACTTCGGCGCGGCATCTTCCACGCCAGTGCCCTGCCCCGGAGTTCCAAATTCAAACCACGCAATCGCGATCAGCGCCAGCACGATGGAAATGCTCCACATGCGCTTTTCGCCAACAGAGCTCTCGGCGCGCTTGATACCTTCCGGCGTCAGCTCCAGCGCCCAGGCCATCACCAGTGCAATCGGGAAGCCGAGTGCAATAAGAAGAGTGACCAGCCGCCCCGCCCAGTCCGGAATGCCGAACTGCGGGAATACCGTCGAGGCAACCTGGATCACCAGCCAGCCGGTAATCGCATAGATTGCGCCAACCTTGACGACGTTGCGCTCTTTCAATTCCTTGAAGAAACTCATTTCCGCTCCCAGCGTGACAGGTCGCAACGGTATCGTTCGATGCCCGGCTTGCCCGTGCGCTTGCAGAAGTCCGGCGGACCGAACTCGTCCCAGTATTCGTAGACACCATGATCGAGATGCCGGTAGATCTGCCCCGACTCCCGGTAGTCCTTGAAATTCAGCCAGAACCAGGGCGAATCCTGAGAGCCCATGCGGACGAGATCATGGCGTCCCAGGCCGACCAGCAGGTGGTTGGCCGTGCCGGTGTCGAACATCCCCCGGGCCTGCACCTCCAGCAGTTGCTGAACCAGGCGGTCGCGATCCCTGGGCCGGGCCGCGGCGTCCTTGAACAGCTCGAGCAGCCCAGGCGCATAGATATCGTAGTAGCGAAGAACCGGCACCAGGATGAGGCTTGCTGCTGCCTCGTTGCCCTCGAAAAGATAGCCAAGTGCAAACGCCAACTGGCTCTCGCGGCGGAAGAACCTGTCCAGCACCGCGCTGTGCTGGCTCATGGCCGTCTCGACATCGCCCTGCATCAGGTTCATCCAGGCGGCAAAACGCCAGCAGTTGAAATACGCGGGCTCGACCTCGTTGCAGGTCTGGTAGAGGCTTGCGGCGCGATCGAAGTAGCCCAGCTCCATGTAGGCCATGCCGTTCCACATCAGCACCGTGGGTTCCGTCGGGTCGAGCTCGAGTGCCCGGCCGTAATACTTCATGACCTCGACGTAATCGGTCCTGCCTTCCTGTGATGACAGGATATAAGCCTTGGCGAGATGCGCCATGGCGATTTCGTCATCCAGGACCAGGGCTCGATTCACCGCCTCAGCGCCAAGCTCGAGAAACGGCCGCTCCCTGACAACCCAGCCCGGCGCCACACCATAGGCGGCGCCAAGATAGGCCCAGGCCTCGGCAAATTCCGGGTCCAGGTCCACTGCGCGCTCCAGCGCCTCAATGGACGGATTCATGTCACGCTGGTTGAAGGCCTCGCGCCCGACCAGGAACAGCTCGTAGGCGTTCATGTTGTCCGTGATGACATTGCTGCTGGCCTTGTCACCATCCAGCTCGATATTCAATGCCGCTTTCAAGGCATCGACAATGGCCGAAGCGATCTCGTCCTGCACCTTGAAGATGTCGGCCGTGCTGCGGTCGTAGGTTTCCGACCAGAGGTGCCGGTCGGTTTCGGCGTCGATCAGCTGCGCGGTGATGCGCAGGGTGTCGCCTGCCTTGCGAATGCTGCCTTCCAGCACAAAGGCCACTTCCAGTGCCTGGCCGATTTCCTGCGCACTCAGCTTGGATCCCTGGAAAGCAAAGGCCGAGGTGCGCGAGGCGACGGCCAGCTGCTCGATCTTGGCCAGCACGTTGAGCAATTCTTCCGACATGCCCAGCGCAAAGAATTCCTGGTCGCGCTCGGCGCTGAGATCGATGAACGGCAGCACGGCAATCGACACTTCGTTCGGGTCCGCCTTCGTTGCCAGCGCTTGCGCGGGTTCATCGGCAACCTGCTGGCCCAGTTCGAACCAGGCAATCGCCGCGATCGCCAATGCAATCGAGATTGTCCACATGCGCTTTTCGCCGACCGACGACTCGGCACGCTTGATCCCTTCGGGTGTCAGCTCCAGTGCCCAGGCGAGCACCAATGCGATCGGGAAGCCGAGCGCTATTAAAAGAGTGACCAGCCTTCCCGCCCACTCGGGAATGCCGAACTGCGGAAACACCGTCGAGGCGACCTGGATCACCAGCCAGCCGGTGATCAGGTAGATCGCGCCAACCTTGACGACATTGCGCTCTTTCAGTTCCTGGAAAAAACTCATGGCTCGAGCACCCCTGTCGGACAAGCGAAGGTCTCACGCCGCGGCGTGGCCGGTTCGATACCATTGCGAGCCAGCATATCCATCAGGTTCTGATACGGGCGCGGATCGAACTGCGGGTAATACATCCAGCTGGATAGCGCGAAAACCGTGTCGGGCTGGTCCAGGTGACGCAGCAGTTCCTCGGCGACATCGAAGCGTCCCGTCATCTGGCTGGACAGCCATTTCTCGCCGATGGATGATGCATCGTCGCCGTCTGCAGTCATGACCAATTCGTAGAATTCCCGTGCCGTGTCGAGATCCCCCTCTGCGCAAGCCTGGCGCAAGATCGGCATGCGGTAATTGATGCCCTTGCCACTGCGCAAGGCCGGCAGCAACTCGCGCGCCAGCTCGACTTCACCATCCCACAAGAGCGCCCGATGGAACTGGTAGGAGGCAGCCATGTTGTTCTTGATTCGCGTGCGGTTCGCTCGGTACAAGCGTGCCGCAATCGGCTCGTCGATGTTCACGCGATGCGACATGGTGACAGCGTCCTGCAGCAGCTCGATATCGACCTTGCCGGCTTCGATACAGTTTCTGACAGCCAGCTCACCGATGTCCTTGCGCTGCAGGCGAATAGCCACACCACCAAGATCGATGCAGCCCTCGGCCGGACGCGCTTCACTGAAGGCGATGATCTTTTCCAGTGCCAGGCTCCAGTCCAGCGCCACCCAGGCTCGCAGGTATTCATAGCGCAGGCGCTCGATATCGTTATGCGCATGACGAATGGCCAGGGCGATGGCCTTGTCGAATTCCGCATAACGCTCGGCCAGGGTCAGGCTGTTCGACTTAGCCGCCTGGCGAGTCAGTTCGAGGCGACCCCGCCAGAACAGGGCCACCGAGAAATGCGCCTTGCCGAAGGTCGGGTCCTCGTCGATAGCCTGCTTCAGGGTCTCCAGCATCTGGTCATACAAGGACGAATCGCCCGTGCGATCAGCTTGTTTGACCAATGCGCGAGCCTGCAGGAACAACTCATACGCCTTCACCGAGCGCGT
>JAWWBS010000079.1 GCA_033720895.1 Gammaproteobacteria bacterium | reverse complement strand
TCCCGATGAGTGGTCCCGTCCTTCTACGAAGGATTTCCAGGGCCCTCCCGTGGTCTGCTTGAACAACGCTTCGAGCTGGTCAAGCGCTTCATCCGAGAGTCTGCCTTTCGCGTCGAAGTAATGCATGAATAGCTTTTTCTATTGCTGGTCGACAGCGTTCAGAAAAGCGACTGCCGTGGCGCGTATGTCCTTCCGCCAAGGGTCCTGTAAAACCGCCGTCGAAAAGAAGCCCGACCCACAGCATGCCATGGATCGGGCTCCCCTTCTCTCCCTCTGCCTGGTGCGCCGTCAGGGTCAGCCCACCAGGTTCATTGCGCGAGGCTGATCAGACAGCAGCCAGGCGCGCTTTCTCTTCCTCGAACTGCTCTTCCTCGGTCGAGCCGCTGAGTGCCGACAGTGACGACTTGCCGCCGCCGATGACCTGGGTGAGCTGGTCGAAGTAGCCGGTGCCGACTTCGCGCTGGTGCTTGGTCGCGGTGTAGCCGTGCGACTCGGTGCCGAACTCGGCTTCCTGCAGCTCGACGTAGGCCGTCATCTGCTCTTCCTTGTAACCCTTGGCGAGCGCGAACATGGAGAAGTTCAGGGCGTGGAAGCCGGCCAGCGTGATGAACTGGAACTTGTAGCCCATCGCGCCCAGCTCGTTCTGGAACTCGGCAATGGTCTTGTCGTCCAGGTTCTTTCTCCAGTTGAAGGACGGCGAGCAGTTGTAGGCCAGCAGCTTGCCCGGGAATTCGGCGTGGATGGCGTCGGCGAACTTCTTCGCTTCGGCCAGGTCCGGCTTGGACGTCTCGCACCACAGCAGGTCGGCATACGGCGCGTACGCAAGGCCGCGGGCGATGGCCTGGTCGATGCCCGGCTTGACGTGGTAGAAGCCTTCCGACGTCCGCTCACCCGTAATGAAGGCGTGGTCGGCCGGATCGATGTCCGAGGTCAGCAGGTTGGCTGCGTTGGCATCGGTGCGGGCGATGATCAGCGTCGGCACGCCCATGGTGTCGGCGGCGAGACGCGCGGCCACCAGCTTGGACACGGCTTCCTGCGTCGGTACCAGCACCTTGCCACCCATGTGGCCGCACTTCTTGGCGGAGGCCAGCTGGTCTTCGAAATGCACACCGGCAGCGCCCGCTTCGATCATGTGCTTCATCAGCTCGAAGGCGTTCAGCACGCCGCCGAAGCCGGCTTCTGCGTCGGCGACGATCGGCGCGAACACGTCCTGCTCGATGCCTTCCTGCACGTTGATCTCGTCCATGCGCTTGAAGGTGCTGTTGATCTTCTTCACCAGGTTCGGCACGGAATCGACCGGGTACAGCGACTGGTCGGGGTACATGGAACCGGAGGTGTTGGCATCCGCAGCCACCTGCCAGCCAGAGCAGTAGATGGCGCGCAGGCCGGCCTTCACCTGCTGCATGGCCTGGCCGCCGGTCATCGCGCCCAGCGCGTTCACGTAGCCGTACTCTTCTTCGCTGACCATCTTGTAGAGCTTTTCAGCGGTGTGCCTGGCAATGGAATACTCGATCGGCAGCGAACCTCGCAGGCGCACGACTTCTTCCGGTGCGTACGGGCGGGTGATGCCCTTCCAGCGCGGGTTGCTTTCCCAGTCTTTCTTGAGTTCTTCGGCGGTAGGCAGCTTGTTCATGGTGTTACCCCTTTGGTTGAGTCTTCAAGTCGAAGTCGGTTGTGTCGTTCAGAATGTTTCGTAAGCGGGCAGTGTCAGGAAATCTTCGAGATCCTCCTTGAAGGTAAGATCACGCAGCAGCTCGGCGGCCTCCGCGAACTTGCCGTTCGCGAAAGCGTCATCGCCGAGCGCCGCGCGACGCTCCCCCAGCGTTCTTTCAATCAAGGATTCGATCAGGTCCCTGGAGATCACCTCGTTCTCGCGGGTCTTCGCTTCATAGCGATGCCACTGCCAGAGCTGGGTGCGGGCAATTTCCGCCGTGGCGGCGTCTTCCATCAGGTTGTTCAGCGGAACGCAGCCGTTGCCATTCAGCCAGGCCGCGGTGTAATCGATGGCGACCTCGACATTGCCGGCCACACCACCGAGGGTGATGTCGCCTTGCGGCAGCTGCAGCAGGTCGCGGGCGCAGACATTCACGTCTTCGCGAGCAACATCAAGCTGGTTCGGCTTGTCGCCCAGGACCTTGTCGAAGACTTCCCGTGCTACCGGGATCAGGCCCGGGTGTGCCACCCAGGTGCCGTCATGGCCGTCACCGGCTTCGCGCAGCTTGTCGGCGCGCACCTTGGAGACGGCCTTCTCGTTGGCTTCTTCATCGCCCTTGATGGGAATCTGTGCGGCCATGCCGCCCATGGCGAAGGCACCGCGGCGATGGCAGGTCTTGATCAGCAGCTGCGAGTAGCTGCGCAGGAAATGCTCGGTCATGCCGACCACTTCGCGATTCGGCAGGATGCGATCCTGGTCGGCGCGGAAGGTCTTGATGAAGCTGAAGATGTAATCCCACCGACCGCAGTTCAGGCCGACGATGTAATCCGACAAGGCGTGCAGGATTTCATGCATCTGGAAGACGGCCGGTAGCGTTTCGATCAGCACGGTGACCTTGATCGTGCCCTTCTCGACACCGAAGTGCTTTTCCGTGAAGCGGAACACGTCGGCCCACAGCTTGGCTTCACGCCAGTGCTCGAGCTTCGGCAGGTAGAGATACAGGCCGGTACCGTTCTCCAGGCGCTGCTCCATGTTGTGGATGGCATACAGGCCGAAATCGACCAGTGCACCGCTGAGGGCTTCGCCGTCCAGTGTCAGGTGCTTTTCCGGCAGGTGCAGGCCGCGTGGACGAACCAGCAGCTGCGCATGGTCCTTCCTGAGCTCGTAGCGCTTGCCGTTTTCGGCCGTGAAATCGATATCGCCGCGGTTGGCATCGCGCAGGTTCAACTGGCCACCAATGACGTTGTCGAAGGTGGGCGCCAGCGAATCTTCCAGGTCGGCCATGAAGACCTTCGCCCCCGAGTTCAGGGCATTGATCACCATCTTGCGGTCGGTCGGGCCGGTAATCTCGACGCGGCGATCCTTGAGGTCTTCGGGAATGCCCAGGATCTGCCAGTCGCCGTAGCGAATCTCGGCGGTTTCCTCGAGGAAGTCCGGCTGGTAGCCGGAATCGATCGCGGCCTGGCGGGTCTTGCGGCCGGCCAGGAGCTTGGCGAGACGCGGACCGAACTCGGTTTGCAGGGCTTCCACAAAGACCAGGGCCTCCGGGCTGAGGATTTCCTCGAAGCCGGGTGCCAGCGCCTTCTCGACCTGGATGCGGGTCTGCTTCAGTGCCTGTCGCGTCGCTTCTGCCGTTGCGTTCATCGTGTCCCCATCTGCCCCTGCGGGCGCCGTGTGTTTGCGATGGGTCGAGTAAACGCGGATTGCCAAGATTGTTGTACACAATGACTTTAATTTTTCACATTGGTATGGTTAATACATAGCGAAATGGCCTCCTGGCGCCTTGAGAGGCGTTTTAAGCCGTTATATCAATAACTTAGCGTGAGTACCTAAAATGGCCAGAAAGACCGCCTATTACAGCCAGAACGCGCTGCAGCAGCTTCGTGGCTTCGTTTACACGGCTCGCCTGGGCAGCATTTCCAAGGCCGCCGAGCAGATGGAGCTGTCCCAGCCCTCGGTGTCGCTGCAGATCCAGGCGCTGGAAAAGGAAGTCGGCAGCGTGCTGTTCGAGCGCCGTGGTCGCAAGATCCAGCTGACCCCGGAAGGCACGCAATTGCTCGAGATTGCCCAGCCCCTGGTCAAGGGTTTCGAGGGCCTGAAAGAGGATTTCCAGGCCCGCTGCGAGAACCTGGAATCGGGCGAGCTGCATATCGCCGCAGGTGAATCCACCCTGCTCTACCTGTTACCGGATTTTGTCTCCCGCTTTGCCGAGCAATACCCGCAGATCCAGCTGAATTTCCATAACGTCACCGGTCGCGACGGCTTGCAGATGCTGCGCGATGACGAGGCGGATTTCGCCGTAGGCCCCATGTCCGAGGTGCCGGACGACATCAAGTACGAGCCACTGTACGGCTATCCGCATTACCTGATCGCACCCAAGGGCCACCCGATCACCTTTGAGGAGAACATCGACCTGGAAACGATTGCCAGCTATGGCTTGATCCTGCCGCCGCGCCATCTTTCCACCTGGCGCCTGGTCAAGGAAGCATTCGAGAGGAACAAGGTGCCCTTCAACGTGAAGCTCGAAGTCGGTGGCTGGGAGGTGATCAAGAAATATGTCGAGCTCGGCATGGGCATCAGCATCGTCTCCGGTATCTGCCTGAAGCCCTGGGACCGCCTGTTCCGCTATGGCCTGCCGGATTACTTCAATGAACGGTCCTATGGCGTGGTGACACGTCGCGGCAAGTTCCTGTCCAACCAGGCCAAGCGCTTCATCGAGATCCTGCGACCGGGTTTGTGACGCTCTCATCACGAATCTGCACATGACTTTGCTAAGCTCAGCATCATGATCAAGAAAACCAAGACAAAAATCGGTCTCGCTCTCGGCTCGGGCGCTGCACGTGGCTGGTCGCACGTCGGTGTGATTCGCGAGCTCGAGAAGATGGGCATCAAGCCGGACATCGTTACCGGCGCATCGGTTGGCGCAGTGGTCGGCGGCGCCTATGCTGCCGGCAGGCTGGACGAGTTCGAGGACTGGATTCGATCACTGGGGCGCGTCGACATCATTCGCCTGCTGGATGCCAAGATGTCCGGTGGTGGCTTCCTGCAGGGCAAGAGCCTGATGGGTGCCATTTCGAAACAGATGGGCAACCCCGACATCGAGGACCTTGATATCCCCTTCGGCTGCGTTGCCACGGGTCTGCAGACCGGTCGCGAGATCTGGTTGCGCGAGGGTTCGCTGCTGGACGCCTGTCGTGCGTCGATTGCCCTGCCCGGCATGTTCGCGCCGGCACGTGACGACGAGGGCGAACTGCTGATCGACGGTGGGCTGGTGAACCCGGTCCCGGTATCGCTGGCGCGTGCCATGGGTGCGGATGTGGTGATTGCCGTGAACCTGAACGGTGACCTGGTCGGCCAGCATTTCTATTCGCACACGCCCGAGAACGACCAGCAGGCTGTCGAGGACAGCGATCGCGAGCTCGCCGAGATCGAGGAAAAGGATTCCACCATTGCGAAATGGGCCGCCAAGCTGAAGGCCGGTATGGGCATACGCCTTGATTCCTACATCTCTTCCCTGCGCAAATCCGGGACCGCCGATCCCGGCCTGTTCGATGTCATGGCAGGTTCCATCGACATCATGCAGGATCGCATCACCCGCTCGCGCATGGCCGGCGATCCGCCAGACGTACACATCGTGCCGAAGCTGAATCACATCGGACTGATGGAATTCGATCGCGCCAAGGAGGCCATCGAAGGCGGTCGCAAGGCCACGCAGCGTGAGAAGGAAGAGCTGGAGCCCTTGATCAAGGCAGCGAAGTAAGCCTTGTCCTTGATTGCCTTCAACAAGCCCTTTGGCGTGCTGTGCCAGTTTTCCGGTGAAGGCCGCACGCTGAAGGATTACATCGACGTGCCGGATGTCTATCCGGCCGGTCGCCTGGACAAGGATTCCGAAGGCCTGCTGTTGCTGACGGATGATGGTCAGCTGCAGGCGAAGATATCCTCCCCGAAATTCAAGAAGCCGAAAACCTACTGGGTACTGGTCGAGCGCGAGCCCGATGATGCTGCGCTGGAGCAACTGCGCCGCGGCGTCGAGTTGAAAGACGGACTTACAAAGCCGGCTGAAGTGAAGCGCATCGACACACCCGAAGGCCTCTGGGAACGGGACCCGCCCGTGCGCTATCGCAAGAACGTCACGGACGTCTGGCTGGAAATGACGATACGGGAGGGCAGGAATCGCCAGGTGCGACGCATGACCGCCGCTATCGGCCACCCCACTCTCAGGCTGGTTCGCGCACGGATCGGGGAATGGGAGCTGGGCGACCTCGCGCCAGGGGCCTGGCGCGAGTTGAAGTAAGGTTCAGCTGTTGCTGGCCTTGCGCGAGTTCGAGTTGATCTTGCGGCCGACAATGCGCATGGCCATTTCCAGCGCCTGCTCGTAGTTCAGGCGCGGGTCGACCGTCGAACGATACGCACGCTCCAGGTCCTTGTCTGTCAGGCCGCGGGCACCACCGGTGCATTCGGTCACGTTCTCGCCCGTCAGCTCCACGTGCACACCGCCGAGGTGTGAATCCATTTCGCTGTGAATCCGGAAAGCATCTTCCAGCTCGGACAGGATGTTGTCGAAGCGACGCGTCTTGATGCCGGACTGCGTGGTCTCGGTGTTGCCGTGCATCGGGTCGGCGCTCCACAAGACATCAATGCCCGTTTCGCGCACGGCCTTGATGAATTCCGGCAGCAGCTGCTTGATGTTGGCGGCGCCAAAGCGATGGATCAGCGTCAGGCGGCCTGGTTCGTTCTCCGGGTTCAGCGTCTCAACCAGCGTCTTGAGTTGTTCGAGGCTCATCTTCGGCCCGACCTTCACGGCAACCGGGTTGGCAATGCCGCGGAAGTACTCGATGTGCGCACCATCCAGCTCGGCGGTGCGCATGCCGATCCACGGGAAATGCGTGGACTGGTTGTACCAGCGGCCCACTTCCTCGACGTAATGCGTCTGCGCCTGCTCGTACGGCAGGTGCAGGCCTTCGTGCGAGGTAAAGAATGCCACGCGCGACGTCTCGTGGATCGGCTGGCCGGAAATCGTTTCCATGAAGTTCAGTGCGTCGTCGATCGAAGCGACGATTTCACGGTACTCGCTGGCCAGCGGTGAATCATTCACAAAGGCCAGGTCCCAGTATTCCGGGTGATGCAGGTCGGCAAAGCCGCCCTCCACCAGCGCACGGACGTAGTTCAGCGTCAGCGCCGCACGCTCGTAACCGCGCAACATCAGCTTCGGATCCGGGCGGCGATCCGCCTCGGTGAACGGCGAGCGGTTGATCAGGTCGCCGCGGTAGCTCGGCAGCACCATGCCATCGCGCTCCTCGACATCGGCCGAGCGCGGCTTGGCGTACTGCCCCGCCATGCGGCCGACGCGCACGATGCGCTGCTTCAGGCCGTGGGTCAGAACCAGTGACATCTGCAGCAGGATCTTCAGCTTGTTGGCGATGAACTCGCCGGTGCACTCGTCGAAGGATTCCGCACAGTCACCGCCCTGCAGCAGGAAACGCTCGCCACGCTGCGCCTCGGCCAGCTGGGCCTTCAGCGCATCAATCTCGCCCCAGGTCACCAGCGGCGGCAGGCTATTCAGGGTATGAACGACCTGCTCCACCTCGGACTGGTCCGGGTAAAGGGGCTGCTGGCCGGCAGTCTTCGACTGCCAGCTGGCCGGATTCCAGGAATTCTGCAGGGATTTGGTCATAGGACGGCAGATGATACCGCGTTCAGATGGCCGGAAAAAGGAAAGTCAGCCGTTGACGGCGCGATGCAGGGCCCAGCAGAGTTCGCTGGTTTCGGGGTGGTAGCCCATCTTGCCGGGATGGATCTCGAAGTCTTCGTCCGAGACCTTGTCCTTGTAGGCCAGGTAACGCACGCCCTTGTAGTCGAATTCCATGAACGCCTTGCCGGTGAAAAAGGACCGACCGTTCGGCATGCGCACGACCTCGACCTCCGGCAG
>JAWWBS010000078.1 GCA_033720895.1 Gammaproteobacteria bacterium | reverse complement strand
CTGGTAAGGCGGCGTGGCTCGCCGTTCGGAAGGTCGCGCAGCCAGAGCTTGCCCAGCGCCTCGAAAACCACCTGGCTGCCGTCCGGTGACACGCGTGCAAAGCGCAGCATGCGGGTATGGAAGCTTTCAGGTGCAGGGTCGAAGTCACGATGCAGGGCTTCTCGGAGTTCCATGTCTTTCTTCACGCGGAAGGGAATCTCGCTGACCTCGCCGGAGTCGATGGCAATGCGATGGATCTTGCCACCTGCCCAGAAGATCAGCTCGTCGCTGTCCGGCGTCCAGGTGAAGTTGCTGTAAACGCCATGGATGGCCCAGATTTCCTGCATGTCGCGTTCCAGCGAGTCGTAGAGGTCGATCTCTTCGCCGGTTTCGATGTTCTTCAGGAACAGGTGCGTGGCGTAATCCACGCGCCGCACGAAGGCGAGCCACTGGCCGTCCGGTGACGGTACCGGTTTGATGGCGCCGCCGACCCCGGAGACATAGGTGTCGATCTTGCCGGTCTCGCGATCCAGGCGCTTGATGGAGTAGATGCCAGACGTGGAATCCTTGTTGTACTCGAAGTAGGGACCCGGCGTGGTGTCCTGGTCGAAGTACAGGTAACGGCCATCCGGGGAGAAGGACGGATCATTGACATCCTGCTGATCGTTTGGCTTCTCGGTCAGTTGCAGGCCGGAGCCACCGGACACGTGGTACAGCCACATTTCGCCGGAGCCCAGCGAACGAGAGCCGGTAAAGTGCTTGCGGGCGACGATGTAATCGCCATCGGGCGCCCATTCCGGGTTGTTCAGCAAGCGGAAGGATTCGTTCGTGACCTGCTGCGGCTCGCTGCCGTCGGCATTCATGATCCAGATGTTGTTGCCACCGGCGCGATCCGAGGTGAAGGCAATTTGGCTGCCATCCGGGGAGAAGCGGGGTTGCATGTCCCAGGCCATGCCTTCGGTAATCTGCGTTGCAGTCCCGCCGGATGCCGGCATGGTGAAAATGTCACCCAGCAGGTCGAACACCAGCGTCTGGCCATCCGGGGAGATGTCGACATTCATCCAGGTGCCGGAGCTGACGTCGATGGCAGCGGTCTTGCCCGGTCCGGGCGGATTCATCACATCCCAACTGGCTTCTTCATCTTCAGGCGTGGCGAGCGCAGGTAAAGCGACGAGGCCGGTCAGTACGATAGTCGCGACAAGGCGAAACAGGCGGCGTGTATTGGACAACATCTGGTGATCTCCCAAGGTGTATCAAGCAGGCACGAAGCGGCCAGTATTGACGCAGTGGGCCCCGATTTCCACTCGCATTGCAGCATGCCTGCGCTGACCGATCTTGATAGACTGCTGCGATGCAACGCGAACAGGAAAGACAACTGGCCTTGCCGCTGACCGAGCCGGTAAACGGGGGCAGCGCCGGCCCCGCTTCTCCTGCCGAACCCGTTGTCGATCAGGACCCGACGCCCCGCACCCAGGTCCGCATCAGCCAGCGGGCCCGCTACCTGCAAATCAAGGTCACGCCCTGGAAAGGTGTGGAAGTGGTCGTGCCGAAACGGGCAACCCGGCGCGAGGTGCTGGCGTTCGTGGAAGAACATCGCAGCTGGATCGACAAGGCGTGGCGGCGCCTGCGCGACGAATACCCGGAAGCCGGGCAGTTGCGCATTCCCGAGGAGCTGGTGTTGCCGGCGATCGACCGGCGTTGGCGGATCGAACTGGATGCAGCCGTGCGTCGAGTCAGCGTTGGCGAGACAGCCATCAGGCTGCCTGCGACCCTGGATCTGCAGCAGCAGGCAAAAGCGCTGCAGTCGGTGGTTCGCCAGCAGGCCCGTGCCTGCTTCGAGGCGCGACTGGCTCCGCTGGTCGATGCCACAGGCCTGCAACCGGCACGTCTCTCGATACGCGGCCAGCGCTCCCGCTGGGGCAGCTGCTCCAGCAAGGGCACCCTGTCGCTGAATTACCGGCTCATGTTCCTGGCACCCGAACTCGTGGACTGCCTGCTGCTGCACGAGCTTTGCCATCTCAGGCACATGAACCATGGCAAGCGCTTCTGGTCCTTGATGACGAAGCACATGCCCGATGCGCGCGAACGGGATCGCCGGCTGGGCGATGCCTGGCGGGACGTGCCCGGTTGGGCGTTGCTGGACTGATACCAGGGGGCGTGATGATCAAGGCGAAGCAGGGTAGCCATCTGCTCATTGGCTGGATCGTGATGTTGCTGCTCGGCGGTGTTGCGAGCTGGGTGCTGCACGACAAGGGATTGCTGCTCGAGTTCCAGGAGCGTGGCTTCGACATGATTCGCAAGCGGGACACCATGCCCGCGCTTGTCGGTGGTTTTTTCGTCCTGTTCTATTTCTTCATGCTGGTGAAGCTTTTCCTGGACACCGTGTCGGTATTCCGATTCGGACTTGGCAGGTACCATCCGGATCCGATCGCCGGTTCGATCGGCGGGCAACTGGGTGGCACCATCCTGATGCGATACTCGCCAAGGGCCGGTGATGCTCCGCTGGTCACGGTGACCTGCTATCGCCGCTACGTCCGTCGGCGAAACAACAAGAGCGAGTCCGCGGTCGAGCGCGTCTGGTCCGACCAGGTACGTCCCGAAGCCACTGGTCACCTGGGTGGCATGAGCTTTCGCTTTACCTTCGACCTGCCGGACGATCTCATGCCGACAGGAAAGTCCGGCAAGGATCATTTCTACTGGGAGGTGGCTCTTCGAATCGACCGACCCGGCCGCGATGTGGTCCGGAGTTTCGATCTCAAGGTAACGAAGGATGACGTCCCGCGGATGGCAAGCTCACCGGTACGACAGGCGCTCGTGGCGGCAGCATCAAGCGCCAGCAGTTTCCCGGGCATCAGCATCGACTCGACACCAGCAAGCATCGAGGTCAGGACAAGGCGTGGACGAGCGCTGGGCATGAACCTTTTCCTGCTGGTGTTCGCGCTCTTGTGCCTGGGAGTCTTTTTCGGCCTGGGTATTGGCGTCGTTGCCGAGAACTGGCGGGACCTGTTCAGTGCCGAAGGCAGCGTGTTCAGGAAGGCCTTCGCCTTGATGTTCGTGCTGGTACCGGGGTTCATGGCCCTGGTGTTCGGGTTGATCGGATTGCTGCTTTCCTTTGTCGCCATTTCCGGCTTGTTGAACAAGCGAAGCTTCCGCTTCGACGGGCGCACTTTTGTCACGCGCAACCTGTCGCGCGAGAAAACAATTGCGCTCGATGAAGTGCAAGGGATCGAACTCTCGGAAAGTTCCAGCATGGGAGCCGATGCCTGGTATGACGTGAAGCTCGTGCTGCATGACGGACGGCGCCAGGACATCGTCGAGAACATTCCGGGCAAGGCGGCTGCGCGGGAAATTACCAGCCAGCTGGAAAGACTGTCCGGATTGCGGGTAGAGAGCCTGGGTCGTGGCGAACGCTTGAAAAGAAAAGCCCTGCGCTTTGGATTGCGCAGGGCCGGCAAACATCGCGACTCGGCTTGAGCCTACTTCATGCTGGGATATTCCATGCCTGGCAGGAAGAAGTCCGGCAGCAGGGGCTGGCCCGGCTCGACAGCGTACTTGTCGAAGTCGCTTACGCCTGCTTCCTTCAGGACCTCCTCGTCGATGAAGAAATTGCCTGTGCATTCGCTGGAATCGCGACAGAGAATGGCATGCGCGGCGTCGGCAACGATATCGGTCGTGCGGCAGTTCTTGGGTTCGACCATGCCGCCAAGCATGGCAATGGCCGCGGTCGCGATCACTGTCTTGGGCCACAGCGCATTGACTGCAAGGCCACGGTCGGCAAATTCGGCCGCCATGCCCAGCACGCACATGCTCATGCCGAACTTCGACATGGTGTAGGCGGTGTGGTTCTTGAACCAGCGCGCCTCCATGCTCAGGGGCGGCGAGAGGTTCAGGATGTGCGGGTTGTCGGCATCGAGCAGGTAGGGCAGCGCGGCCTGCGAGCTGGCAAACGTGCCACGCACGTTCACGCCAAACATCAGGTCGAATCGCTTCATGCGCGTTTCAAGCGTACCGGTCAGGTTGATGGCCGAGGCATTGTTGACCAGGATGTCGATGCCACCGAACTCCTGTGCCGCCTTTTTCATGGCCGCCGCAATCTCGGTTTCTTCACGGATGTCGACCTGCAGGGGAAGCGCCTTGCCTCCTGCGGCTTCGCATTCTTCCGCAGCGGTATAGATCGTCCCCGGCAACTTGGGATGCGGCTTGGTGGTTTTGGCCGCAATGACGATGTTGGCACCGTCGGCCGCGGCGCGCTTGGCGATTGCCAGTCCGATACCGCGGCTGCCGCCGGTGATGAACATGGTTTTGCCTTTCAGACTGTCCTGTCGACTACCCATCAGTTGTTACCTCAATGTAGGATTGCTTGCAGAGTATAGAATCTCATGTACAGGCTCAACGAAGGGGCGCCCGATTGCAGCAGCAAGGCGAGCAGAACCAGGCAAGAAGCGCCTATTTCCGGCGAAATTTCGACCAGCCGGCGTGGTACAAGCGCCTGGCGGTGCATCTGCTGATGTTCCTGCTGCGCATGCTGCCCGGTGCGGTCAAGCGCGCGCTGGCCGGCAGGATGGCAGCACGGCAGGTTCGCAAGCAGGGCCGACGCCAGCAGATCATCGACGTCAACCTGAGAACCTGTTTTCCCGGCATGTCCGAAGACAAGCGCGCGCTTCGCAAGCTGCACTTCGCTGAAAAGCTGTTCACTGCGGCCCTGGATGTCGCGCATTTCTGGAAAGGTCCGAGGCCGGCGCTCGACAGGCTGGTACGTATCGAAGGACGCGAGCATCTCGACTCGGCACTGGGAAAAGGCAGCGGGGCGATCCTGCTGGTGCCGCATACCACGAGCCTGGAAATCGGCGGTCTCTCGCTCGCAAGGCGCTATCCCATGCTTGGTCTGACAAGCGAACCGAAGCAGGACATCGAGCACTGGGCATTCAAACGGATTCGCGAGCAGTTCAGCGATGCGGTGCTGGATCGCACGGCATCCGTCCGCCGGGTAATCCGCGAGCTGCGCGGTGGCCGGGTGCTTTACTACCTGCCGGACGAGGATCATGGTCATCTCAAGCCTTCGGTCTACGTGCCGTTCTTCGGCAGACCGACGGCCACCCTCGAGGGTGCCGGCCGCCTGCTTGCGCTGGCCAAGGTGCCGGTGCTGCCGGCGTTGACCTGGTTCGATGTGGATCGCCACCAGTACGTTACCGAGATATTTCCCGCTGTTGCGTTCGGGGACGACGTCGACGAGAACTGCGCGCTTGTTCGCAATGAAATCGAGAAGCTGATCAGGCTGAAGCCCGATGACTATCTCTGGACCTTGCGCATGTTCAACAACCAGCCAGATGGCAGCGCCAACCCGGAATACCCGCCGCCGAAGATCGCGGTGACCGAGGAAAATCGCCGTCCTCCTCCAAGGCGCAGGCGTCCCAGATGAAAAGCCCCGCCGGGGCGGGGCTTTGATTCAGCCGCGAAGCGGCCCTTACTCTGGAATTTCCATGTCCAGCGCCTTCACGAGGAAGGTCCACTGGTCCGTGTACTTCTCGATGGACTTGCTGGTCGGCGTGCCGGCCGCATGGCCCGCCCGCGTTTCGACACGAATCAGCACGGGTTCGTTGCAGTCCTCTGCCTGGCCATGCTGCAGGGCTGCCGCAAACTTGAAGCTGTGCCACGGCACGACGCGATCGTCATGATCGGCGGTCGTGATCAGCGTGGCGGGGTAGCAGGTACCAGGCTCCACGTTGTGCACGGGCGAGTAGGCCAGCTGGGCACGGAATTCGTCTTCGTTTTCGCTGAGACCGTAGTCAGTGGACCAGGCTCGCGCGTTCTTGCTGGGCAGGTGGTAGCGCAACATGTCTAGCACGCCGACGGCAGGCAGGGCGGCTCCGAACAGATCCGGTCGCTGCAGCATCACGGCGCCGACCAGCAGGCCGCCATTCGAGCCGCCCATGATGGCCAGCTTGTCAGGGCGCGTGTAGTTCTGGTCGATCAGGAATTCCGACGCCGCAATGAAATCATCGAACACGTTTTGCTTGTCCAGCTTCGTGCCGGCCTTGTGCCACGCTTCGCCGTACTCGCCTCCACCGCGAAGATTTGCGAGCGCATAGACGCCACCCATCTCCATCCAGACGGAACGGGTGATGCTGAAGTACGGCGTTTCAGACACGTTGAAGCCGCCATAGCCATAGAGCAGGGTGGGATTGCTGCCGTCCAGCTTGATGCCTTTCTTGTGCACGATGAACATCGGCACCCGCGTGCCGTCCTTCGACGTGAAGAAGACCTGCTTCAATTCGAACTGCGACGCATCGATTTTCGTATCCGATTCGCGGAGTACCGAGGATTCACCACTGACCAGGTCGTAACGGTAGCTGGTGGGAGCGCGATCGAAGGACTGGTACTTGTAGAAGGTTTCGGTGGCATCCTCGGTACCGCCGAAGCCACTGACTGTTCCCATGCCGGGGAACTCGACGTCACGGACGTGGTTGCCTTCGCGATCATAGAGGCTGACCAGCGAGTAGGCATCACGCAGGTAGCTGGCGATGAAGTAGCCACCGACGAACTTCGCGGATTCCAGGGTTTCCTCGGCTTCGGGAACGACAACGGCCCAGTTCTCCGGATCCGGTTCGCGGACATCGACCGCGATGACGCGAGCCAATGGCGCGTCGTTGGTGGTCTGGAAATAGAACACCGGGCCATCATTGCCCAGGAAGTAATAGTTTGCGTCCCACTCCATCAGCAGGGGTTCTGCTGCATGGCCTTCGCGCTTCAAGTCAATGACCGAAACACCATTGGTGAACGCGCCGTCGTAATAGGTGATGACCAGGTAGTCGCCATCTTCGGTAACGGTGCCATAGGAATCCCAGGTCTCGCCCTCGGGAGAGCTGTGCACCAGCACGTCCTCCGACTGGCTCGTTCCGCGCAGGTGGAAGTAGACCGATACCTTCTGGCCATCGTCGTATTCACCGGCCGCGTTCTTCGGGTATCGGCTGTAGAAAAAGCCGGACCCGTCCGGCAGCCAGGAAGCACTGGTGAACTTGGTGCCCTTGATGACGTCGGGCAGATCCTCGCCGGTTTCGACATCGCGCACGTACCAGGTGTCCCAGTCCGTGCCACCATCGGATGTCGACCAGGCAAGCCAGAGGCCGGTCGGATCCGGCACCCAGGCTGACAGCGAGATCGTGGCGTCATCGCGGAGCTGATTCGGGTCGATCAGCACGTGCTGTTTCTCGTCCGGATCAAGACCGTGCGTCACGTAAAGCACGGATTGGTCCTGGAGGCCGTCGTTGCGGGTATAGAAGTAATGACCACCCCGCTCGACGGGCAGGCTGAAGCGCTCGTAGTTCCAGGCTTCGGTCAGTCGCTGGTTGACTGCATCCCAGCCTGCGATATCGCGCAGGTAGGGCATTGTCACGTTGTTCTGGGCAGCCACCCAGTCGGCCGTTTCCTGGCTGTCCAGGTCTTCGAGCCAGCGATAGGGATCGGCCACCTTGGTGCCGAAATAGTCATCGACCACGTCGCCACGCCGGCTAACGGGGTACTCGATGCTGCTGGTCGTTTCGCTCATGGTCTCGTCATCACCCGAGGAGCCGGTATCGCAGGCGACGAGCATTGCGCTTGTGGCGCCAAGCGCGAGCAGGGGCAGGAGGTGTTTCTTGGACATGCTTCGCTCCGAAGTCAGTCAGACAGGAAAGGTCATCGCAAAAATCTATCGTGTTCTTGCAAGAAGCGAAAGTTGCAGTGCGGCACTGCGTCACGTTTTCGGGGAGAGGTTGCCGAGCAGGTAGCCAAGCACGGCGAGCGTGCCGCTGAAGACAGGCAG
>JAWWBS010000077.1 GCA_033720895.1 Gammaproteobacteria bacterium | reverse complement strand
CTCGGTTTTCCAGCCGAACAGTTCTTCGAAAGACCCGTTGCAGCGAACAACGCAATCGTCGGCATCGAGATGGACCATCGCATCCGGCGAGTTGTCGAACAACTGCTCCGCGAAGGCGATCTGGCGGCGCAAGGCCTGTTCCACGTTGTAGCGTTCCGAAGCGTCCTGAACGGTCATGACCGAGACACGGGGCTCGAGATCCGGGATTTCCTGGCTGTAGACATCGACGATCAGGGTGTCGCCTTGCTTGTTGCGGTGGGCCTGGGCTGCGCCGGTCAGGTGCAGTAACTGGTCTTCGGCGGGCTGTACAAGGTCGGCGAACGCCAGCTGCGCGAATTCTTCGGCCGTATAGCCATAAGTGGCCTTGGCAGCGTCGTTGGCAGCGAGAATCTCGCCGGTTTCCGCGGCGCAGGCCAGCATCGGCAAGGGGTGCCCCGAGAACAGCCTGGACATGTCGTCGTGCATGAACGAGAGGGCACCAGAGGATTTGCTAGGACGCGTCACGAACTTTGCTCCAGCCGGTCAGTCGGAAACAACCTCCGTGTTGCCAGGAAACTTTCGCTATCGACAGTTGTGCTAACAACACATCTAAACTTTACATATGTCTGGTGGCTTTTCCAGCGCTGCTTGACGCCCCGGCGGGTTCATCAGAAGCGGCGGGATACCGTCAGCAGCACGCCGTCCTCGCCAGGCAGCAGCAGCCACGAATAGGCCCCGGGGTCGCCATCCCGGGCAACGATGCCACTGGCATGGAAAGCGATCGCCCAGCCCAGCCAGGCTTGCGAGGTGTAGTGCTTGTTGATGTGGATTCGCGCCAGGCCGGGCAGGGTGGACAGCGCGAAAAGGCTGTAGCGCCAGCCGGCGCTGTCCGACATTCGTGCCGCCGTCAGGAAGGGCACGGCGCCGTAAAAGGAATGGCCGCTCACCCCATCATTGTCGTTCCACGGCTGCCAGCCCGAGGTGCCCACCGTCGGGCGATGCGTTCCCAGCGCATAGGTCAACGCCCAGGCCTGCGGTGCGCCCAGCAGGTTGGTGCGCAGGCTGCGCTCCGACCAGGTCGCCAGCCGGCCATCCGAGGACCGGCCGGCGTAGCCTCCCGCCAGCATGCCCAGGCTGTACAGGGGCAGGGCGTAGCGGTTCTGGCTGTAGTCGCCGACTTCGACAAAACGCTCGGCGATCCGGTCACGATCCGCGTGTCGCCAGTGCGCTTGCCAATGATCCCTGATATCACGGTCGAGATCGGTATTGGCCAGTATCCCGTGCACGGCCACCGGGGGCAGCAGGTCGAGCAGCCCGGCGGCGGAATAGCCCTGCCGGTAATCCTCGCGCACCCGTGATCCCAGGGCGTCCAGCGCGCCGCGTGGCGCTTGCGCAACAGCAGCGCCCTGCACCGGGCCTGACGGCGTGTGAGCGCATCCCGCCAGTATCGGCAGGAGGGTCAACAGGTACAGGCTGCGACGGATTGCGTGCATGCCTCCATTCTTACCCGAGCGACCGGCGGATGACAGTTCGTGCGCTGCACAAGCCGCGATTCCCGCTCCGGTTTCTACACAAATTGCGTGTGGTTGGGTATTCTCACCGTTGGTTTTCCCGAAAAATTCCCTGAGGTGACTTGATGACTTCTGCACGCATTGCAGCCGGGCGACTGACTGCCGCGGTTTTCTTCAGCCTGGCCGCATTCGGCATGGCTGCCTGTTCCAACGATGCGCCGGACGGCGAGAACGCTGCTGCCGAGTCGGCAGCCGACGCCAGCGGCGAGACGGCAAGCAACAACCCGCTGATGCAGGCCAGTACCCTGGACCTGCACGCACCGCTGTTCGACCAGATCAAGGACGAGCATTTCCTGCCTGCCTTCGAAGAAGGCATGCAGCAGCACATGGCCGAAATCGAAGCCATTGCCAGCCAGGATGCCGAGCCGACCTTTGAGAACACCATGATTGCCATGGAAGAGTCGGGCGAACTGCTGAGCCGGGTGTCGGCCATCTTCTTCAACCTCAGCTCCGCGGACAGCAACGATGCCCGCCAGGAAATTCGTGCCAAGGTGTCGCCGATGCTGTCGGCCCACAGCGACGAAATCAACCTGAACCCGGCGCTGTTCGCTCGCATCAAGACCTTGCACGAGCAGCGTGATGATCTCGGCCTCGACGCCGAGGGTATTCGCCTGATCGAAGAGACCTACAAGTCCTTCGTGCGTGCCGGCGCCGAGCTGAGCGAGGCAGAGAAGGAAAAGGTCAAGGCCATCAATACCGAAATCTCGGAACTGCAGACGCAGTTCAGCCAGAACGTGCTGAAGGAAGTGAACGCCTCTGCGGTCGTGGTCGACAGCAAGGAAGAGCTGGCCGGTCTGTCGGACGGTGAAATCGCCGGCGCCGCGGAAGCGGCCAAGGAGCGTGATCTCGAAGGCAAGTATGTCATTGCCCTGTTGAACACGTCCGGCCAGCCGGCCCTGGCATCGCTGGAGAATCGCGAATTGCGCCAGCGCATCATGGAAGCATCCCTGTCCCGTGGCAGCTCCGGCGGCGAGTTCGACAACCGTGGCGTGCTGACGCGCATCGCGAAGCTGCGTGCCGAGCGCGCCGAGCTGATGGGCTTCGAGCATCATGCGGCCTACCGCCTGCAGAGCCAGACGGCGCAGACTGCCGAAGCCGTGAACGAGCGCCTCGCCCAGCTGGCGCCTAAGGCGCTGGCGAATGCGCAGAAGGAAGCGGCCGACCTGCAGGCCATCATCGACGAAGAGGGTGGTGACTTCGAGCTGGCTTCCTGGGACTGGCAGTACTACACGGAGAAGCTGCGTGCCAAGCGCTACAACTTCGACGAGTCGCAGCTGAAGCCTTACTTCGAAATGAACAACGTGCTGGAGAATGGCGTGTTCTTCGCGGCTACCCAGCTGTACGGCATCACCTTCGAGGAACGCACCGACCTGCCGGTCTACCATCCGGACGTTCGCGTCTGGGAAGTGTTCGACAAGGACGGTGAGACCCTTGCGCTGTTCTACGGTGACTTCTATGCACGTCCGTCCAAGCGCGGTGGTGCCTGGATGAATGCCTATGTGTCGCAGTCCGACCTGAAGGGCACCAAGCCGGTCGTCGCCAATCACCAGAACGTGCCGAAGCCGCCGAAGGGCGAGCCGACGCTGATGACCTGGGACGAAGTGACGACCATGTTCCACGAGTTCGGCCATGCGCTGCATGGCATGTTCTCGGACGTGACCTATCCGTCGTTCTCCGGCACCAGCGTGCCGCGTGACTTTGTCGAGTACCCCTCGCAGGTCAACGAGATGTGGGCAAGCTGGCCGGAAGTCCTGAAGAACTATGCCGTGCATTACCAGACCGGCGAGCCGATGCCGCAGGAACTGCTGGACAAGGTGCTCGCAACACAAAAGTTCAACCAGGGTCATGCCACGCTGGAGTACCTGGAAGCCTCGTTGCTCGACCAGAGCTGGCACCAGCTGAAGCCCGACGAGGTGCCGGCTGCCGATGGCCTGCTGGCCTTCGAAGAGCAGTCGCTGGTCGATAACGGCGTGAAGTTCGCTCCGGTGCCGCCGCGTTACCGCAGCACCTACTTCTCGCATATCGTCGGCGGTTACTCGGCGGGCTACTACGCCTACATCTGGTCCGAGGTGCTGGATGCGGATTCGGTCGAGTGGTTCAAGGAGAACGGTGGCCTGAAGCGGGAGAATGGCGATCACTTCCGTGAGACCCTGCTGTCGCGTGGCGGGGCGGAAGACGCGATGACCCTGTTCCGTACCTTCCGTGGTGCCGAACCGGACATCACGCCGCTGCTGGAGCGTCGTGGCCTGGATTGATTCCTGCAACGACGTGCTGGCCAGAACCCCACCTTGATGGTGGGGTTTTTTTGGGCAAGGCGGCCTGAATAGTGTGATACCGATCACGTTTTGTTGACCGCCGATTTGTACCCCGCGGTATTTCTTGCGAGTTTTCCCCGGGTTTTTTTACATATAGGGGTTTGCCGGATAGACCGGCTTGGAGTTTTCATTCATGGACGTCAGATATTTCCTTTTCGTTTCTTTCCTGGGACTGGCCGCCTGCGGTGGCGGCGGCGGTTCGAGTTCCACACCGGTGCCGGTCGATTCCGGCACGACCACGCCGGCAGCACCCACGGTGCAGTCGACCACGCCGGCGGCGGGCGACAGCGATGTCATTCGCCAGCCGCTCCAGGTGGACATCACCTTCAGCAAGGCCATGGACGAAGCGACGTTCGACGGTGCCTTCACGCTGACCGATGGTGTGACGGATTTCCTGCCGACGTCGTACAGCCTGTCTGCCGATGACCTCACGGCCAGCTTCGTTTTCGAAGGGGTGATGCCGCGTGACACGGTCCTTACGGCAAACCTGTTGGCAACGGTCGCCGCTGCCGATGGCGCCGAGCTTGGCGCTGCTGAAAGCTGGGACTTCACCACCGCTCCCGAATTCCTGGTACGGGATGCCGAGAGCCAGGTTCACCTGGCACCGGATTTGCTGGCCTATCATGCGCTGAGCGACGATCGCGTTCTGGTTGTCGAGCAGGTGATCAACGACCCGACGGTCCTGTCGGCGACCATTGTCGATCGTGCAGCGGGAACCGCGACCGAGTACGAATTGAAGAGCATCTCGGCAGGCGCCACGCCGTACTGGCAGTTCACCGACGCAGCCGAGGCTTCCAACGGTGATATCGCAATCGCCGTATTGCTGACGAACACGTCCGGCGCGTACACCTCGGTGCTTGGCCCGGGCGAGCGCAATCGTGATGCCTACGCGTTCTATTACGATGCCGACGCCGATGCCTGGTCGGAAAAGGTACTGCTTGAATCGTCTGCGCTGCATGCCTCCATCCAGGAAGTCTATTTCAACAACCAGGACCGCTTGATGGCTATCTCGCACCGGGCATCGACGTCCGGCACGGTCGATCAGCCTCGTTGGTACGGGCGAGACCTGGCCGGCAGCTGGACCTACGGCGACCTGACGCATTGGCCCTTGTCGCATTCCAGCACGGTCGACATCGGCGTTCGCCTCTGGACACTGGATACCGTCAACGAGATGGACAGTGATGGCGTCATGAAGCAGCGGCTGTATGCGTATGGCGTGGATTTCGACGCGCCTTCCGAGGCAACTCCGGTGTTGCTGACGTCTTCCCAGCCGGGTGACGTCATCCACAGCGAGATAGCGGGCCGGGTTGGCGACGTCATCTATGCCGGTGCCACCATGAATTCGTCCGGTGGCAAGGTGTACGAAGGCATCACGCTGGAAATGTCGTCGGCCCTCGTCAGTGTCACCAGCCGGGTCACGTCAGGCGAGATCGATGCTGCTTTCACGCCCGCCGGTTTCGACATCCTGGGCACGGATTTTTCCTGGTTGCTGACGCGTAACGATGCCAACGGGAATGACGGCGATCCGCACCTGCTCTGGCATTCCGAAGCAGGTGGCTGGGAGCCGCTCTACGAGCTCGCACCCGAGAACGATTCGGTTGCCAGGGATTTCACCACGGACTGGATGCTGCAGGGACTGGATGAGGTGGCAGCCGTCACCTGGCAGAACTGCGATTACACGGCAGCGCCCGACGGCTTCTCCTGCATCACCCGGCTGGTGCAGTTCGACAAGGAGGCGGGCGTTGCTGGCCCGGTCGACATCATGAACGATTTCGACAGCAACCAGAGCAGCTCCGACCTGCAATGGATTCCGTACGATGAAACCGTGGTCTTCTATACGACTCCGGATCTCGCTACCTGGAACTGGGTGGACCTGGACTGACGGGTCCGCCGCTAAGGCAGGAAAAAAGCCCCGCACTGCGGGGCTTTTTTTTGTGAAAGCGGGGTGGTCAATACATGCCGGTCTTCAGGCGTGCCTCGTCGCTCATCATCGACTGGTTCCAAGGTGGATCGAAGGTCAGGTCGACGTTCGCCTGCTTGATGCGCGGGACCATCTCGACCTTTTCCTTCACGTCGAAGGCGATGATGTCGCCCATGCCACACCCGGGTGCGGTCAGCGTCATGTCGACCTCGGCAATGAAATCGCCGTCTTCCTGTTTCTTCAGTTCGCAGCGGTAGACCAGGCCGAGGTCCACGATGTTGATCGGAATCTCGGGATCGAAGCAGGTGCGCATCTGGTCCCAGACCAGCTGTTCGACATCGGCATCCGTGGCGTCTTCCGGCAGTTCCGGCATCTGCGTCGGTTCCTTGCCGAGCGCATCCGCATCCTTGCCGGCAATGCGTGCCAGCTGGCCGCCGAGGTAGATGGTAAACGCACCACCCAGTTCCTGGGCAACGACCACTTCGGTGCCTTCCGGGATGATGACCGGATTGCCGGCCGGGATCATCACGGCCCGGGTGTCGCGATTGAGAGGGACGGGATCGCCTGAAATGTTCAGCATGGGACTCTCGTTTATTCCGTGGTTACAGGTTCGTCGGCGTTGTTCAGCGCTGCGTCGAGCGTGTGCCAGCACAGCGAGGCGCATTTCACGCGCGAGGGGTATTCCTTGACACCTTCCAGTGCGGCCAGCTTCTTCAGCGGCCCTCGGTCGCGATCATCCGACCATTCGCCTTTCAGCAGGGGAATCATGTCGCCGAACAGCGTCTCGGCCTCGCTGATGTCGGCACCTTTCAGGCGTTCGGTCAGCAAGGACGCCGAGGCAACCGAGATGGCGCACCCCGAACCCTGGAAGCTGACGTCGGCAATCGTGTCACCATCCAGCTTGAGGAAAATGGACAGCTTGTCGCCGCAAAGCGGGTTGAAGCCGATGGCTTCGCGATCGGCATCGTCCATCCGGCGGAAATTCCGCGGCGAGCGATTGTGGTCGACAATGATGTCCTGGTAGAGATCTTTCAAATCCATCAGCCGAGCATCCTCTTGCAGTCATCCAGCGCAATGGCCAGGCGGTCGATTTCCTCGCGGGTGTTGTAGAACGCGAAAGAAGCACGCGCCGTGGCGGGCACCTGGAAGAAATCCATCACCGGCATGGCGCAGTGGTGACCCGTACGAATTGCGACGCCGTGCTGGTCGACGATCGTGCCGATGTCATGCGGGTGCACGCCATCCAGTACGAAGGAGATCACGCTGGCCTTTTCACTGGCCGTGCCGATGAAGCGCAGGCCTTCGACTTGCGACAGGCGTTCGGTGCCGTAGGCCAGCAAATCGGCCTCCCATGCGGCGATGTTGTCCATGCCGACGTTCTCGAGGTAGTCCACCGTGGCGCCGAGACCGATGGCCTCCGCAATGCTTGGCGTGCCGGCTTCGAACTTGGTCGGCACCGGTGCGAACATCGACTTTTCGAAGGTCACCATGCGGATCATGTCGCCGCCACCTTGCCATGGCGGCATTTCGTCCAGCAGGGCAGTCGGCGCAATCAAGGCGCCGATCCCGGTGGGGCCGAACATCTTGTGGCCGGCAATGGTGTAGAAGTCGGCATTCAGTGCAGCGATGTTCACCGCCATGTGCGGCGTTGCCTGTGCACCATCGACCAGCACCTTGCTGCCGTTGGCATGGGCCAGCTTGACGATCTCTTCGACCGGGTTGACCGTGCCCAGCGCGTTCGACACGTGCACCACGCCGACCAGTTTCGTCCTGGTGTTGAGGAGCTTGCTGAATTCATCCATGACCAGCTCGCCCCGGTCATTGATCGGCGCGACTTTCAGCTTCGCACCGGTCTGCTCGCAAAGAAGCTGCCAGGGCACGATGTTCGAGTGGTGCTCCATGTGGGTGATGAGGATCTCGTCGCCCGCGCCGATGTTGTTGTGCCCCCAGGACTGGGCCACCAGGTTGATCGCCTCGGTGTTGCCGCGAGTGAACACGACGCTGCGCTCGTCGCCCGCGCCAAGGAATGCAGCGAGCTTGTCACGCGCACCTTCGTAAGCACGGGTCGCGCGTTCGGACAGCTGGTGCACGCCGCGATGCACGTTGGCGTTGTCCTGGCGGTAATAGGCGTTGATCGCCTCGATGACAGCCGTCGGCTTCTGCGAGGTTGCGGCGTTGTCGAGATAGGCCAGCGACTTGCCATGCACTTCCTGGTGCAGGATCGGAAAATCCTGCCGCAAGGCCGTGACATCAAGGTCGGTTTTCATGCTGTCCTTGGCGACGCTCACTGGCTGCTCTCCTCGTCGCTCATGAAGGCGCGCAGGATGTCTGCATCCGGCAAGCGGCCGACCAGCTGCGCTTCCAGGTGGGCACGAATGGACGGGAAGGGCACGTGCTTCACGATTTCGTCCACGAAGGCGAAGATCAGCAGGGCACGCGCCGTCTCGGCATCGATGCCGCGCGACTGGAGATAGAACAACATGTTGTTGTCCAGCTGGCCGATGGTCGCACCG
>JAWWBS010000076.1 GCA_033720895.1 Gammaproteobacteria bacterium | reverse complement strand
TGGCCGACATGAGCGTCATCAAGGTCGTCGATGATGTCGAGATCGGAACCCTGCTGTACTTCTCGGCCTTCATGGATGCGAACGACACCATTCACCTGTTCGAGCACTCGCACAACGGTCTCGATCACATGGCCATCAACACCGATGGTGAAGTGCTCGTGCCGATGTACGGTCTGTCGAACGATGCCACCGATGGCAATGGCTGGACCAAGGCCGAGCCGGCAGGCTTCGTCAATGGCACCATTGTCTGGGTTGCTTCGGATACCGTCGACAATGACGGTGGCACCACCCTGATGTACGCCAAGCTGTTCGATCCGTCGGCT
This sequence comes from Gammaproteobacteria bacterium, assembly GCA_033720895.1. NCBI lineage: Bacteria > Pseudomonadati > Pseudomonadota > Gammaproteobacteria > Gammaproteobacteria bacterium. The sequence goes on along the minus strand of JAWWBS010000076.1, from coordinate 8,452 downwards.
GTTGATGCTGGTGGCTCGGCGTCGGGTGGCCTGCTGACCTACTTCGAGGCCTTCGACGAGTCCGGCCTGCCGAGTGGCGTGGGCGTGCCGTCTGATGGCTACAACATCACCATGACGGGCGAGTACTGGCGCCTGGTCGTGACCGGTGTGGAAGTGGGTGGCTCGGCTACCGTGACCATCGATACCGGCGCATCGCTGCCCGAGTTCTGGCGTGTCATGAAGTTCAATGGCGCAGACTGGATCGAGTACGGCGCCTCGCGCGTCAGCGACACGGCGTTCGCAATCACCATCGTCGATGGTGGTGATGGTGATGCGGATGGCGTGGCCAACGGCATCATCGTCGACCCGGTCGGCCTGGGCACCTTTGACGGTGCAACTGTGCAGACGTCCGGTGGCGGTGGCGGTGGTTGCACCATCGGTGATGGTCGCCAGCCGTTCGATCCGCTGTTCCCGACGTTGCTCCTGATTGCGGGTATCTACCTTATTCGTCGCCGCCAGGCGAACTGAGCGCGCTAGTCGCGAAAGGAGTTCGTCATGAAAAAGGTGATGAAATTGCTGACCGCCGGACTGGTAGCGAGCTTCGCGCTCGCTACCGCTCCGGCTCTCGCCACCGAAGGCGGGGAGGGCAGCTTCATGGACAAGACGGTGACATGGTTCACGACCGATACCTACGTGGGTATTCAGTTCGGTTCCCTGTCTCACGACACCAATGAAGCTGATATCAACAACCTGACCTCGGCAACCTACATCAACAGTGTGTCCATCGATGATGGCGGCACCGGCTATCGCCTGTTCTTCGGCAAGAAGTTCCACAAGAACTTCGGCGTCGAGCTCGGGTATGCCGATCTCGGCGAAATCGATGTGAATGTTGATGCCAATGCCCTGTTCCCTGATTCGTTCCTTCAGGATCTGGCGAACGCCACCCCGGTGGCGCCGTCCGGCATCCTGATCGACGCAGTCGGATCGTGGACGTTTGCCGAGTTCGGCATGGAAGGCGAGTGGGCTGACAAGCTGTCGCTGGTCGGTCGCCTGGGTTTCTTCATGTGGGAAACCGAGGTTGATTACGGCCGCAACGGCATGACCTTTGCGGCTGATGACGATGGCTCCGATATCCACTTCGGTATCGGCGCTTCGTATCAGATCAACGAGGACTTTGCTGTCCGCTTCGAATATGAAATGTTCCAGTCCACCACCGAAGTGGACATGATCGGTGTGGGTGTGTCATACAGTTTCTGACCATGACCGAGTGAACGTTTCGTGTTGCAAGATGAACCGCTCCGGTACTGCCGGAGCGGTTTTTTGATGCCAAGCTGGCGGGATTTACCGCCTAAAACAGAGGAACTGTCGCGATGCCATTCCGGATTGTCCTGCTGCTTGCCCTGACGGCACTTGCCACTCCGCTGCATGCGGGCGTGAAAGTCTCCGGCGAACCTTGTGGTGATCGCTTCGAAATCGTGGCCGAGCAGGCCAGCCTGTCGGACGTGCTGAAACGACTGTCGGATGCGGCAGGCTTCGAACTGCGCTTCGACCCCGCGGCCGATCGGGTGGTGGATTTCAACCAGCGTGGACAGACCGCGCGCCTGCTCAAGGCACTGATGGGGCAGACCAGCTTTGTCGCGCTGGAAGATGTCGACCCTGCCTGCGGGGAGGGTCGCTTTATCCGGCAGGTGTGGGTACTGCCGCGCGGTACCGGTGTCGACTATGTCGAGTATCGCCCCGAGCCGCGCCCGCGCCCGGCCATTCGGATTACCGAACCCCTTCCCCCGCCACCGCCGGTGGACCCCCTGCCGCGCGGCTTGCGCAACAAGGCGGGTGGCGACCGGTCCACGCTGAACCGGCTGCGCGAAAAGGCCAAGAGCGGGGAGATCGTCGCCGACCCGGAGACGGGTCGTGCTGTCGACCGGGAAACCATCGAAGACCATGAAGCAGAGGATGAAGAAGAATGATCGTGAATATCGACAAGCACCTTGCACGCCTGGCCCTGCTCTCCTTGCTGCTTGCCATGCCATTGGCGAGCGCTGGAGATCCAGCCAGCGAGAGCCAGTCCGATAGTGAAGTCGGCAGCCAGCAGGACGCCAGGGAGAAACCGCGGACCCAGCAGAACCAGGGGCGCCGCGGTGGCCGCCCGTGGGGCGGCATCGAGGCCAGGATGTGTGGCGCGGAGATTACCCGCGTTGCCACGGATGGCACGGAGCGCGTTTTCTATCCTCCGACCGAGTATTTCGAGCAGTTCGAGGCCGAGGTCGTCAACCAGGGTGAAATGGATCGTAAAGCCATCGCTGTCACGACGCTGCTCGAGCAGGCCGGCGCAACAGCGGTGCGATTTACCGATTGCCGTGACCGGGAACTGAGCGTTGCCGCTGCCGACGCCAAAGCCTACCTGCTGGTGATGACCGGCAAGGGCGTAATCAAGCTGGCGAGGGTCATGGAGAACGGCGGCATCGATACCGAGCAGAGGCGCGTCCGTCGTATTGTGTTCCAGGCGGATGGCGTCGAATAGCAGCCTGCCGAGAGCTGGTTGAATGATCCGAATCGACAAGCAGCAGCAGCTGGTGATCGCGATGCTGGCCGGGCCGCTGGCGTGGTTTGCCTTCCAGCAACTCGGCCTGCTGCCGGCCGCGCTGGCCGGCTGGGCGCTGTGGCGTTTCGTGCTGGTTCAGCCTGTCATCGAGGAGCTGGTGTTTCGCGGCGCCATGCAGCAATGGTTGTTGAAGCGCGTGCCGCAGCAACTCGGTTTCCTGAGCTGGGCGAACATCATCACCGCCGTGGTTTTCACCCTGGCGCACTTCGTCTATCACCCGCCGCTGTGGGCGCTGGCCGTATTCGTGCCGGCGCTGCTGTTCGGGTATTTCCGTGATCGTTACGATCACGTCTGGCCGGCCCTGCTCCTGCACACCTGGTACAACGCCGGCTTTTTCCTCCTGCCCGTGTTGCTCTGAACCATTCCTTGATTGACACGAAAAACCCCGGCCGAAGCCGGGGTTTTTCTTGCAGGGCGAGTCGTCCTACCGAATGGCAATGAACAAGGCGCCGTTGCCGCGGCGAATGTTCAGCAACAACAGGCCGCCATCGGTGTTGGACACCAGGCGCCGGAAGTCGCCGACATTGCCGACATCCTTGCGGTTTACCGAGGTAATGACATCGCCCGGTCGCAGGCCGACGCCGCCGGCACGTGCGGCCGCGGTGCCCGGCTTCACGCCGGTGACCAGCACGCCCTCGACCTGGCCGAACAGTGGCGAGCGATCATCCAGCTCCGAGAAGGTCGCGCCTTCCAGTGCCGGATGCAGGCCATTGGCAGCGACGGTGTTCTCTTCCGGATCGCCGATCGTGGCGACCACGGTCTTGCGCTTGCCGTCACGCATGATTTCCATGCGTACCTTGGTGCCGACGCGCATCAGGCCGACGCGGTTGCGCAGGTCCGAACTGGAGGTGACCTTCACACCGTCCAGGCTGAGCACGACATCTCCGGCCTGCAGGCCGGCTTCCTCGGCGGCGGAGCCCGGCACCACGTTGGCGACCAGGGCACCTTCGTTCTTGTCGAGGTCGAAGGCCAGCGCGAGATCGGCGGTGACATCCTGGATCTGCACGCCGAGGATGCCGCGCTTCACTTCACCGTATTCCTCGATCTGCTCGACCACGACATTGACCATGGCCGTCGGAATGGCGAAGCCGATGCCGATGTTGCCGCCGGTGCGCGACAGGATGGCGGTGTTGATGCCGACCAGTTCGCCGCGCAGGTTGATCAGCGCGCCGCCCGAGTTGCCCGGATTGATCGAGGCGTCGGTCTGGATGAAGTCCTCGAAATTCTCGTTGTTGAGCCCGTAGCGTCCCAGGCCGGAGACGATGCCGGACGTGACGGTGTGGTTCAGGCCGAAGGGGTTGCCGATCGCGACCACGAAGTCACCGACCCGCAGCTCTTCCGAATCCGCGATGGGCAGGTCGACCAGGTCATCGGCCTCGATACGCAGCAGGGCGACATCGGTGCGCGGATCGGTGCCGACCACCTCGGCGGTGAACTCGCGATTGTCGTTCAGCAGTACCGTCACTTCGTCGGCGTTCTCGACCACGTGATTGTTGGTCACGATCAGGCCTTCATCGGCATCGATGATCACGCCCGAGCCGAGGCTCTGCTTCTCCTGCTCGCGCGGCTGTGGTGCGCGGTCCCCGAAAAAGCGGCGGAAGAAGGGGTCGTTGAACAACGGGTTCTGTTGCATCTTGACGGTGCCGCGGGTGGAGATGTTCACCACGGCCGGGCTGGTCTTTTCGATCAGCGGTGCCAGGGTGGGCAGCTCGTCACCGTTCACGCTGCTCGGCAGGCCGGCGGCCGCAGCAGGGCCGGCCAGGAATGCCAACAGCAGCAGGCTCGAAAGCGTCAGTTTGCGCATGGCCAATGTCCTTTGGTCTGGATTCGAAAGATTCAATCAGCGTCGCCGCATGGCGGCGCGGTAACATTTTTCGTATGCCCTCTTATATAAGGGCAGTCCCTTGGAAGACAAACAGGGTGAAGCGAAAGTTGCCGCTTCACCCTGCCTGCCGGGCCATTTTTCACGCTGCCTGCACAGTTGGCGCGGGAGAGGGGGTGCATCCCGGCGCCGGCAGGCCTCGTGTCCCTGGCCCCCGTTCGAAGTGTTCAGCACGCCAGGGGAGGACGCCTGAACGGGGAGGCCGAACGGTTCTTGCTCGCTGCTTTCAGCCTTGTGGTCAGCCCTTGACCTTGATCCGGCGGGGCTCGACCTTGGGCTGTTTCGGAATGACGATTTCCAGCACGCCATTCCGGGTTTCCGCCGTGATGCCTTTTTCATCGGCCGTCTCCGGCAGGCTGAAGCGGCGGAAAAACTGGCCGCTGACGCGCTCCACGCGACGGTAGCCGGCTTCCCGGTCTTCCTCGCGGGTCTCGCTGGACCGGTGGCCACGGATCGTCAGCACGCCGTCATCGAGGCTGACGTCGATGTCCTGCGGATTCACGCCCGGCACATCGGCGTGCAGCACGTAACGGTCCTTTTCCTCGGCCACATCCACTGCCGGCGCCCAGTCGGCGACCGGGGTGCCTTCCTCGTCATTGGTGGCTTCGTAGCCGGCGAACAGGCGGTTGATGTCGTCATGCAGGCGGCCAAGGCTGCCCCATCCATTGGGTACGCCGGCCAGGCCGCGGCTGCGTCCAAACAGCGGTTGATAGCGAATCAGGCTCATGATGCTCACCTCTCTCTACTCTGTCGCCAGCAGGGCTGGCGTTGTTCTCTTTCCTGAGCCGGAAATGGGGATGGGCGAATCGTTTTCAAGACCTTGAAAATGGGGGTGGCGTCGCGGTCGGCAGGCACAAGATCGAGCCCGTGGAACCAATCCGCCGTGCCAGCCGGATAGGGCAAAACCCCAGATTTTTCGCTGATTTCCCCTTGTGGAACAAAAAACAGGGAAAATGGCTGACACAACATCTTGTGGTTTGGGGTAGGATCCCAGGGGCGAAAAAAAGCCTGGCTATTTTTCACCCAAAATCACGGCAAAATTCGCTAAGCCATTGTTTTTATGAGTATTAGCGCCCTCATTTTTTGGCGGATTTTGTCTTGACAGGGGTCAATGCCGGGACTAGCCTTACATCTGCACAACACAAGATGTTGTGTCAGGGGAACCACAAGTTTTCCACAGCTTATCCATGGATATGGTCACAGGCCCAGCCTGATCTCCGTACTCCAGAAGCCCCCAAATCAGGGGTTTCAGCTGAAAAACCAGGATCCAGGGGGATGCCGGGTTTGGAAGCGGAGCAGGGAGCAGACAAGAAGCCGGTTTAGCGAAGACGCCGAACCACGGACCTCGGAACACTGATCTGCAAGGGAAGCAGCCGCCCTGGCCAGGCGTGAGATTCACATCGGCCAGTCAGCAGCGTGCAGATCGACCCGCGAGCTCCAACGGCAAAAACAAGCCGGAAAGAGACGCGAGACGGGCGCGATTGGGCTTTTCCGATCAAGTCCGCCGGGAGATCAGAGCCGGAGTCAGCCTGCGGGCCTCATCCAGCTAATGACAAACAAGAGTGAACAGGGTCGATGAACAAGGCCCGGTTTTAAGGAAAGGAGCCACTCGCCAATGAGCACCGTCATGAAACAAGCGCCGCAGTCAGTTACCGACATCCAGGTACAGACCGCTTCGGAAGATATCTGGGACAAGAAGTATCGCCTGAAGGCGAAGGACGGCACGGTCATCGACCATACCGTCGACGACACCTACCAGCGCGTGGCGCGTGCGCTCGCCGACGTCGAAGACAAGGCCAAGCGCGACGAGTGGTACGAGAAGTTCGTCTGGGCACTGCGCGAGGGCGCGATCCCGGCCGGCCGCATCACCTCGAATGCCGGCGCGCAGCAGCACAAGCCGGCCACCTCGACCATCAACTGCACCGTCTCGGGCACGATTGTCGATTCGATGGACGACATCCTTAACAAGGTGCACGAAGCCGGCCTGACCCTGAAGGCAGGCTGCGGCATCGGCTACGAATTCTCGACGCTGCGCCCAAAGGGTGCCTACGTCTCCGGCGCCGGCGCCTACACCTCCGGCCCGCTGTCCTTCATGGATATCTACGACAAGATGTGTTTCACCGTGTCCTCGGCCGGCGGTCGCCGTGGCGCGCAGATGGGCACCTTCGATGTCGGCCATCCGGACGTGCTCGACTTCATTCGCGCCAAGCGCGAAGACGGTCGCCTGCGCCAGTTCAACCTGTCGCTGCTGGTGACGGAAGAATTCCTCGAGGCCGTCAAGGCCGACACCGAGTGGCAGCTGGCCTTCCCGGTGACCGAGAAGGAAGTCGAAACGGACAATATCGATGTCTACGACATCGAGCAGGTGGTCTGGCGCGAATTCCCGGCGCCGGAAAAGTACGTCGTCAATCCCGAAGGCCTGGTGGCCCACAAGATCTACAAGACCCTGCCGGCCCGCCGCGTCTGGGACATGATCATGGCCTCCACCTATGACTACGCCGAGCCGGGCTTCGTCCTGATCGACAAGGTCAACCAGATGAACAACAACTGGTTCTGCGAGAACATCCGCGCCACCAACCCTTGCGGCGAGCAGCCGCTGCCGCCGTATGGCTCCTGCCTGCTCGGCTCGGTAAACCTGACCAAGTTCGTGGTCGATCCCTTCACCGATAAGGCGCGGTTCGACTGGGACAAGTTCAAGGAAGTGGTGAAGGTCTTCACCCGCATGCTGGACAACGTCGTCGAGATCAACGGCCTGCCGCTGGAAGGCCAGCGCAACGAAATCAATCGCAAGCGTCGCCATGGCATGGGCTTCCTGGGCCTGGGCTCGACGGCCACCATGCTGCGCATGAAGTACGGCGAGCCGGCTTCGGTCGAATTCACCGAGCGCGTTTCCCGCGAGCTGGCGCTGGCCGGCTGGGAAGAAGCCCTGGAGCTGGCCGAAGAGAAAGGTCCGGCGCCGATCATGACCGAAGAGTTCGAGGTCGATGCCGAGATGCTGCGCAAGCGTCCGGAAATGGCGAAGGATGGCTACAAGCTCGGCGACAAGGTGCCGGGTCGCATCCTGCACGCCAGGTACTCGCGCTACATGCAGAAGGTGGCCAGCGTGGCACCGGAGCTCGTGGAAAAGCTCGCCGAGAAGGGCGCGCGTTTCACCCACCACAGCTCCATCGCCCCGACCGGCACGATCTCGCTTTCCTTGGCCAACAATGCCTCCAACGGCATCGAGCCGAGCTTCGCGCATCACTACTTCCGCAACGTCATCCGCGAAGGCAAGAAGTCGAAAGAGAAGGTGGACGTCTTCAGCTTCGAGCTGCTGGCCTACCGCGAGCTGATCAACAAGAAGGCAATGCCGTATTCCGAGGAAGCGGGCGAGCAGCTGCCGGATTACTTCATCACCGCCGAGACCATCACGCCGAAGGAGCACGTCGACATCCAGGCCGCTGCGCAGCAGTGGGTGGATTCCTCGATCTCCAAGACGGCCAACGTCCCGACGGACTACCCGTATGAAGACTTCAAGGACATCTACCTCTACGCCTACGAGAAGGGCCTGAAGGGCTGCACCACCTTCCGCTTCAACCCGGAAGCCTTCCAGGGCGTGCTGGTGAAGGAATCGGATCTCAAGAACACCACCTACAAGTTCACGCTGGAAGACGGCTCGGTCGTCGAAGTGCCGGGTGATGAAGAGATCGAATACGACGGAGAGCTCCACACTGCAGCGAATCTCTACGATGCGCTGAAAGAGGGTTACTACGGCAAGTTTTAAGCTCGGGGAAACGAGTTAGGCGCTCGTCTTGGGGAGGATCGCCGAAACCGCGAACGGGCCAGGTCATAAAAACACAACAGACCTGGCCCCTCGCACCCCGAACACCAATTTGGGTGGGCTGCTGGATATCGGCAGTTAAAGTGAATCCGGAACGGCAAGTCCGAGATTCATGGTCCAGACTCCTGACTTCGTGCAGCTAGCCGAAGAAGGCAGTTCACCCAAACCT
>JAWWBS010000075.1 GCA_033720895.1 Gammaproteobacteria bacterium | reverse complement strand
GACATTGAGCTGCATGCTGTCTGGCATGATCGGCGTGCTCGTGCCCTTGTTCCTGAAACGCATGGGCGCGGATCCGGCGACGGCCTCGGCCATCCTGCTGACCACCGCCACAGACGTCTTCAGCATGGGCATGCTGCTGGGTCTGGCGACCTTGTTGCTGCTCTAGACCTTCTTCGGGTCTATAGCCCGCGCAGCCAGAAAAGCATGTTCTTTTCGCTTTCGGCTTCATCGCCGATGTCTTTCCAGCGATAGGTCGTTACCAGGTCGTCTTGACGCTGGTAGCCACGCGACTGCCAGAACTCGTCCAGCGGTCGGTAGTCCTGCGGGCGAGCGGTATGATCGGCCGGGCGTTCGACAGCACAGAAGGCGGTGATGCTGAAACCCTGATCCTTTGCGAACTTTTCGCGCTCATCGAAAAAGCGATGGCCGATTCCATGGCCACGGTAATCCGGCAGCAGCACCGATTCACCAAAGTAGAAAACATCGTTGATGTCGATGCCAGCCTCGCGGAAGGGCCGCTGGAAATCCGCTTCCGCGTCACTCAATGGCAGGCCGGTCGAGGCGCCGACGATGTTGCCATCATCCATCGCCAGCACGAACAGCGAACGCGGCGAACGCGCGTAGGTCGCGAGGTAGTTCCTCTCGTAATCGAGATCACCGTCGTAGAGATAGGGAAAATCACGGAACACCGTGATGCGCAGGCGCGCGAGGTCATCGAGGTAAGGAAGGATGTCGGCGCCGTGATAGTTCTTGATATCCATGGCAGCCATTCTCGCCCAGGAACGACGATCTGTCAGTCGGCCAGCAAGCCTCGCAGCCCGGCCAGGGTCGAGCGGCCCGCTTCGACCTGTTCCTCGCGGGATTTCTCCACGCCGCCGCCTTCCCATTCCAGGTCATCCTGCGGCAGCTCTTCGAGGAAACGCGAGGGTTCGCAATCGTAGTCCTCGCCAAAGCGACGGCGCTGGTTGGCGTAGCTGATGCACAGCGTGCGTTGCGCACGGGTGATTCCCACGTACATCAGGCGGCGCTCTTCCTCGATGGTGTCGGCCTCGATGGAATTTCGATGCGGCAGCAGGTCTTCCTCGCAGCCGACGAGATAGACGTGCGGGAACTCCAGGCCCTTGGCGGCATGCAGGGTCATCAACTGCACCACGTCGCCCGGGTCGTCGTCGCCATTGCGATCCAGGCGGTCGATCAGTGCCATGCGGTTCATCAGGTCCGCCAGCGAAATGTCGCCTTCGTTGCGCTTGATGATGTTGCCCATCCAGCTCAGCAGTTCCTCGATGTTCTCGTAGCGCTGCTTGGCCTTGTCCGGGTCGCGCAGCGAATCTTCCAGCCAGCCGAGGTAGTTGATGTCTTCCAGCAGCTCCTCGATGCGCGACACCGAAGCTTTCTCTTCCATCTGCTCGGACCACCAGCTTACCCAGCGCGCGAATTCCTGCACGCTTTCCAGCTGGCGCGCATTCAGCGAACCGGCCAGGCCCATTTCGAAACAGGCGGAGAACAAGGACGTCTCGCGACGCGAGGCGTATTCGGAGAGTTTTTCCAGCGTTGCGGCACCGATGGCGCGGCGCGGCACGTTGACGATGCGCAGGAAGGCCTGGTCGTCGTCGAGGTTCACCAGCAAGCGAAGGTAGGCGAGCACGTCGCGCACTTCGCCGCGGTCGAAGAAACTCATGCCACCCGAGAGGTGATACGGCACGCCCTGTTCGCGCAAGGCGCGCTCGAAGAGCCGCGACTGGTGATTGGAGCGATAGAGAATCGCGAAGTGCTTGTAGCTGTAGGCGCGCTGCACCTTGCGATGCACGAGGTCGGTGACCACGCGCTCGACTTCATGCTGGGATTCCTTGCAGCCGATGACGCGGATCGCATCGCCCTCGCCCATTTCAGACCACAGGCGTTTTTCGAATACGTGCGGATTGTTGGCGATGATGTGGTTGGCGACGCGCAGGATGCGGCTGGTGGAGCGGTAGTTCTGCTCCAGCTTGACGATTTCCAGCTTGGGGTAGTCGTCCTTCAGGCGCTCCAGGTTTTCCGGACGCGCACCGCGCCAGGCATAGATCGACTGGTCGTCATCACCCACGACGGTGAACGCCTGGCGCATGCCGGACAGCTGCTTCAGCAACTGGTACTGCGCGTCGTTGGTGTCCTGGTATTCGTCCACCAGCAGGTAACGGAAACGATTCTGCCAGCGCTCGCGAATCTCGGGGTTGTTGGCGAGCAATTCCACCGGGCGCGCGATCATGTCGTCGAAATCGAAGGCATTGTAGGCGCGCAGGCTGCGCTGGTAGCTCGCGTACACGCGCGCGGCCTGGGCGTCCTTCTGGTCGACGGCTTCCAGCAGCGCCTGCTCGGGGGAGACCGAATCCGATTTCCAGGAAGAAATCTGGCCGATCATCTGGTCGACGAAGTCCTGGGTATCAAGGCGCTCGGCCTTGAGGATATCGACGACGAGATTGCGGGAATCATCAGCATCAAAAATCGAAAAGCGTTTCTTGTAGCCCAGCGCATGGTGTTCCTGCTGCAGGATGCGCAGGCCCAGGGTGTGGAAGGTCGAAACCGCCAGGCCCTCGGCCTTGTCCGCGCCGAGCAAGGCCTGGGCGCGTGCCTTCATCTCGCGGGCAGCCTTGTTGGTGAAGGTCACGGCCGCGATCTGGTCCGGGCGGTAGCCGCACTGGCGGATCAGGTGGGCGATTTTCTCGGTGATGACGCGCGTCTTGCCGGAGCCCGCACCGGCCAGCACCAGCAAGGGGCCGTCGACGTGGCGCACGGCGTCACGCTGGCGTGGATTCAGGGAGGAAAGCCCGGAATTCGTGGTCTTCGAGGTGATCTGGGGGATGGCGCTCATTGCCCTCGCATTCTACCGGGCCGGGTCGCGACGAACAGTCTTGTTTTTGGAAAATCTTTCTGGTTTTCGAAGCGCCTGGCCCCGGGGTCTGGTCAGACCTCGGCCGAGGTATTGTCGGTCTTGCCGTCCGAGCGGCGACGGCCACCCTTGCCACCGCGGCGCTCGCCCGCTTTTCCGACGCTGTCGAGAAAGTGGTACTCGATGCCGCCCTTGCCGTCTTCCTTGGCGGTGTACATGGCCCGGTCGACGCGCAACAGCAGGCCATCCATGGGCTCGCCTCGCATGATCCGGGTCGCACCGATGCTGGCATCGATGTCAAAGACCCTGCCATCGTATTCGTAATGCGAAGACCGCAACCTCTCCAGGATGTTGTTGCAGGTTTCCTTGAGGTTGTCGTCATCCGGGCAGTTCAGGATGACAATGAATTCGTCACCACCATAGCGCGCCACGATGTCTTCCTTGCGCATGTCGCGCTTCAGGACGCTCGCCACTTCGCGCAGCACGGCATCGCCGCCCTGGTGGCCCGCGGTGTCGTTCACTTCCTTGAATCCGTCGAGATCGATCAAGGCCAGGTAGACAGGCTTGCGCTTGCGGCGGTCATCGACAATGCGTGCGAGGACGTCTTCCAGGAACTGGCGGTTGTACACGCCAGTCAGCGGATCGAGTGAGGCCTTGCGCTCCAGCTCGGCCCGCCGCTCGGTATCGTCGGTAATGTCCAGGGCCAGGGCGAAACAACCGGCCACCTGCCCGTCATGGCGATGCGGAATGAGGTTGAAGCGATAGACGCGGCGCTCGGAATTTGCGCCCGGTGGTTCGAATTCGAAGACCTGTTCGTCACCTTCCAGCGCCGCATCAAGGTACTCCTCGAGGACCTTGAAGCCGGACAGGGAATGAGTGTTTGCAAGCTTGCGGCCGACCAGCGGCTCGCCCTCGCGGGAAAAGGCCTCCTGGTAGATGCGATTGGCATACAGGTACTTGCGCTCGTTGCTGATGGACGCCATTCCGCAAGGCATGGCGTCGGCGAGATTTGACAGCTGGGCCTCCTTGGCACGCAACTGGTCATCGCTCTTCAGCTGGGCGATCTCGGCAGACAGCCAGTTGGCCAGCAGCCGAACGAACTCGACTTCGGCATTGGAGAAGGCATCGCGACGTTCGCGTACGTCAGAGAAGTTCAAGGTACCGAACAGGCCATCGCTCAGCATGATCCGTGCACCGATATAGGAACCGGCCATCACACCGCCATACATCGGGTGCAGGCGATTGCGCGCCTCCGAAGCATTGGCAAACACGAAGACCTCGTCATTCTTGACGGTGTGCACACAGATGGTGTTTTCCAGTTCGAAGCGATCGCCCGGTGATGTCCTGGTGTCGTAATTGCTGGCATGGATCGCGAAGACATCGTAATGCCCCTCGTGAATGCGCGAAATGATGCCAAGCCGCAAGTCCAGGGATTCGCAGCCGAACTGCAGCAGGGCCCGCAGCTTTTCGATCGTCGTACGATCCGTTCGATTCGTGATGCGCAACAGGTTCTCGATCAGGTGCCGGCGGCGCTGCAGCTCGCTGTTGGCATCGCGCAAGGCATTGGCCTGGGCATCCGCTCGGCGCGCTTCGTCGGCGGCGTTCATCTGCAGGCGAACATACTCCCGGACTTCCTCGCCGACGATACTGGCGCCCTTGTTCAGGCCGAAATAGAACAGCGTCAGCGCGCCTGCAATGGCCAGGCCATTCTCCAGCGGCTGGACGATGAAATAGAGAATGACCGAGACGAATTGCGGTGCGGTGTAGCTGATGAAGAAAATCCGGCTCATTGCCAGCGCCGCCACGGCACCGGCTGCAAGGCCGACCACCAGCATGGCGATGAACAGCGTGGGCGCCAGCACGGGTTCGGTCATCAGCCAGGGTAGCGCGCCCCAGCACGCGCCCGTCAGCAGCAGGCCGGTGGCAAAACCGAAAGCGGCCGGCGGACCGGCCTCGGACTGACTCTGCAGCCGCTTGCGATACATGCGAATCAGCCAGAGACGCAGGATCACGAGCTGGCTGAGCACGATCATCCAGCCGAAGATCACCACGGTGGTGGTGTAGTCGTACAGGATGTAGATGGTGAAGAAACCGAGCAGCAAAGACACGAACTGCGCCAGGGGGTTCTGGCGCAGCATGATATGCAGCATTTCGCTCTCGATGCGCTGTTGTCGGGCTCTGCTCACGGCACCCCCCTTTCTCCCGACTATAACGAATTGGGGGGATTTTGCTCAATTAAGTTAAATCAAAACCTGTTGATGGCGGCAGCTTGTCGCAGAAAAACCGAGACAAGCTGCCGTTCAGGCAGGCTTCAGGACTGTCCGCGCAAGCGCCGCGCCGCCGGCGCCAGCAGGGCAATGGCCAGTACCGCCAGCCCGGCTGCCAGCAGCATGGCGTGTACCGCGCGCCCAGGCTCGGAACTGGCGGTCGCCATCATCCCCCAGGTCCAGGGATGCCAGACCCAGTATTCGCTGCTGCCCACCTGGACAACGCTCATGACCGCAATCACGCCGACCGCAATCGGGAACACGAAGCTGTCCAGGGTCCAGCTGAGGGCGAAGTGCAGGACGATCATCAGCGCCCCGCCGGCCAGGCAGGCAAAGGCCTTGCCGAACATCCAGCCCACCAGCGAAGCCTCCAGCGGCGGCAAGCCAGGCACCAGCATGCTGATCAGCCAGCTGCTGCCGAGGAAGCCTGCGGCCAGGACCAGCGTTGCGGCTGCCATCAAGGCGAACAGGATCGCGAGCTTGACCAGGAACACCTCGGGTACCCTGACGGGCAAGGCAAACAGCCGCTTCCAGCCATCCGTCCGGTGCTCGATATTGCACAGCGCAGCGGCCTGCAGGGCCACCAGCAGGGGGAAGACGAGATAGGCCCAGGTCACGGTGCCGAACTGCAGCAAGCCGTTCCAGCCCAGGCTTTCCATGTTGGTGAAATTCTTTGCCATCGCCAGCAGCCAGATGAAGGCGATGACAGCCAGCGGCCCGAGCAGCACCATCAGGGCGGCAAGGGTCCCTTTCAATTTGCCGATCTCGGCACGGAACAAGCGGATCATGCGGCTTTCTCCTCGGTCACCACGGGCAGCAAGCCACTGGCATCCCGACCAATCATGTCGAAATAGATCTCTTCCAGGCTGCGCGATTCGAAGCTCGCGTGGTGGATCCTGAACCCTTCCTGCACCGCCCGGCGCAACAGGCGAGCGGATTCACTGGTATCCGCCACCGGCACGGTGATGCTGGCACGGCCGGTGTCCAGCTGGGCTTCGTGACCCGTTTCGCCCAGCCAGTTGTAAAGGTGCGGGATATCGTCGCACTGCAGTCGCAGCACCTTGGGCTCGCGCGCCTTGAGCTCGTCGAGCGTCCCGGTGTAGCGAATCTCGCCGGCTTCCAGCACGCAGAGATGACTTGCGACCTGCTCCACCTCGCCCAGGAGGTGGGTGGAAAGCAGGACGGTGGTATCCAGTCGCTCTGGCAGGCTGCGCAGCAAACGACGCATGTCGGCAATACCCATGGGATCGAGGCCGTTGGTCGGTTCGTCCAGCAACAGCAGTTTCGGTTCGCCCAGCACGGCCAGCGCCAGCGCCAGGCGCTGCTTCATGCCCATCGAGTAGTGCTTGACCGGTTTCGCGCCGGCATCGAGCTCGACAACCTCCAGCGCCTTGTCGATGGCGGCCTCTCCCAGCCCACGCAGGCTGGCATCGATACGCAGGTTTTCGCGCGCTGAAAGGCTCTCGTAGAGGGACGGCTGCTCGATCATGCTGCCGACGTCGCGCAGGATGTCCAGCCGCTCGGCCGGCATGCGCTGGCCGACCACGCGAATGTCACCAGCGTCGGCATCGAGCAGGCCGAGCAGCAGGCGCATGGTAGTGGACTTGCCGGCACCGTTGCGGCCCAGCAAGGCGAAGACCGAGCCGGCCGGCACCTGCAGGTCGATGCCATGCAGCACCTCGGTGGATTGGTAGGACTTGCGCAGTCCGCGCACATCGATCGGAAACATGAAAAAACCCCTCAAACAATGGCTGACCGGTCGCACCACGGCGGCCGGAACGCTTTGCTTGAAGGGTCGAGCGGTGCCGCATCCGTCGGCACTGCTTCCTGAGAACACGGCCAGCGGGAGAAGTTCCGCAATGCAGGAAGTTTCTTTCAGCGACGTTCCAGCTGCCGGTAGGCAATCGCCTCGCCGACCTCCAGCGGCGAGACCGATTCACGCGCAGCCAGGTCGGTAATGGTCATTGCCACCCTGAGGATTCGGTGATGGGCGCGGGCGGAAAGGCCCAGCCGCTCGGCGGCGGTGTCCAGCAGGTCGATCGCGGCGGGCTGGATGCGGTCGCTGTCGCGTATGTCGGCAGCGCTCAGCTCGGCGTTGGTCTTGCCATGACGGGCCAGCTGCCGCTCGCGCGCCGCTTCGACACGGGCACGCACCTCGGCGCTGCGCTCGCCTTTCGCCTGTTGCGACAGCTCGCGCGGCTTCAAGCGCGGCACCAGCACCTGCAGGTCGATGCGATCCAGCAAGGGACCGGAAACCCGATCGCAATAGCGACGCACCTGGTCGATGGTGCAGCGGCATTCGCCCTGCGGGTCGCCGTGGTAGCCACAGGGGCAGGGATTCATCGCTGCCACCAGCTGGAAGCGCGCCGGAAACTCCGCCTGTCGCGCGGCGCGGGAGATGACAATCCGACCGGACTCCAGCGGCTCGCGCAATACTTCAAGTACCTTGCGATCGAATTCCGGCAATTCGTCGAGGAACAGCACGCCCGTGTGCGCCAGCGAGATTTCGCCGGGACGCGGCTGTGAACCGCCACCGACCAGCGCCACGCCGGACGCCGTGTGGTGTGGGGCCCGGAAGGGCCGCTGCCGCCAGCGAGCAGGATCGAAGCGGCCGGCGATGGACTGGACCGCCGCCGCGTCCAGCGCCTCGTCCTCGCTCATGGCAGGCAGTATCCCCGGCAAGCGGGCTGCCAGCATGCTCTTGCCGGTACCGGGCGGGCCGACCATCAACAGGCTGTGACCACCCGCCGCGGCAACTTCCAGCGCACGCCGCGCCTGGTGCTGGCCAGCGACATCCGCAAGATCGGCAGTGGTGACCGCCGGGCCAGGCGCTGGAGTGTCGACCACTGGCAGGGGCGCCTGGCCGAACAGGTCCGCAACGACCGCCAGCAAACTGGAGGCACAGGCAATCTCGAGCCCGCTGACAAGTGCTGCTTCCGCAGCTGCGCCTTCCGGAATGACCAGGCGGCGACCACTGTCGCGAATCGCCAGCGCCGCCGGCAACGCCCCGCGCACGGCTCTCAGGTCGCCATTCAACGCCAGTTCGCCCAGGAAGATGGATTCCGCCAGCCGCTCGCTCGCGACCTGGCCGGTGGCGGCAAGAATGCCAAGCGCGACAGGCAGGTCGTAGCGGCCGCCCTCCTTCGGCAGGTCGGCCGGCGCGAGGCTCACCGTGATCCGTCGCGCGGGGAACTCGAAACCGGAATTGATGATGGCGGAGCGCACCCGATCGCGGCTTTCCTTCACCGCGGTCTCGGGCAGGCCGACAATGTGGAACGCCGGCAGGCCGCCGGAAACATGGACTTCGACATGCACGCGAGGGGCATTCAGGCCCAGCTGGGCCAGGGAATCGATACGGGCAAGCGACATGAGGTCCTCCTTGACCAGGCATGTTTGCCAGGGCGCGACGTCCTGTCGCGCGAATGGATCGGCTGCTTACTTCTTCAAAGTGGTCTCGAGTTCTTCGAGCCGCTGGTTGATCGTCTCGAGCTTTTCGCGGGTACGCTCCAGCACACCCTGCTGGACATCGAATTCCTCGCGGGTCACCAGGTCCAGCTTGCCGAGCACGCCCTGCACCACGCCGCGGAAATTGGCTTCGAGATCAGCCTGCGCCTCGCGCATGCCGGGCGGCACGGATTCATACAGGCGGCGCACCAGGTCATCCAGGATTTTCGGATCGAGCTGCATGGCGGGTTCCTCGCGGAGTCACAATGCTGGAAGACTAACCGCTGCCGGACTGGGCGCGCAACGGCCGTCGCGGCCCACAAGGAGTGCTAGAATCTGGGCAGCGGAGCAAATGCCAGCCAACGGAGGCAACAGCGGTATGAAAATGGTTTCGGCGATCATCAAGCCTTTCAAGCTCGACGATGTGCGCGAGGCGCTGTCGGACATCGGCGTGCAGGGCATCACTGTCACCGAGGTCAAGGGCTTCGG
>JAWWBS010000074.1 GCA_033720895.1 Gammaproteobacteria bacterium | reverse complement strand
CAGGGGCGGGCAATGCGCCAGTTGCTGTTCGGCGCTGCGCCGGTGCTGATCGCGGCCAGTACCCGCATTGGCGAAGACGAAGCGGTGCTGGAGGCTTTTCGGCAGGTTCGCGAAAAGCAGGCCGACGCGCGGCTGCTGATCGTGCCGCGGCATCCCGAGCGGGGCACGGCGGTACTGTCGCTTGTCGAGCAGCAGGGCTTCGTGGCCGAGCTGCGCAGTCGCGATCCCCAGCCCAGCGGTGTCGATGTCTACGTGGTCGATACCATCGGGGAGCTGAACGCCTTCCTGGCCGCGGCCGATGCGGCCTTCGTGGGGGGCAGCCTGGTCGATGCGGGTGGGCATAACCTGCTGGAGCCGGCGGTAATCGGTGTGCCGGTGCTGACCGGCCCGCACCACTCCAGCACCCCGGACATTTTCGAGACCATGCGAGCGGCCGACGCCCTGCTGGTGGTGGAGGATGCAGACCAGCTGGGTGACGCATGGAATCGACTGCTGGAGCATCCCGAGGAGCGCGATCGGCTGGGGCAGCTGGCCGGCGATATCGTCGCCGACAATCGTGGCGCCCTTGAACGCCTGCAAGAACTGCTCGGAAGTTTCCTGCAATCAGCGCGTTGAATGTCCTGCCGGCAGCATGAAAAAAGCCCCGCGATGCGGGGCTTTTTTCATGCCTGTCAGTGCTTGTTCAATCCATGAACGAGGCGACCTGCTCGATGTCCTGGTCGGACAGGGTACCGGCAGCCTGCTTGAGTCTCAGCAGGTTCAGCAGGTAGTCGTAGCGGGAAGATTTCCAGTTGACCAGGGCCTGCAATTCAGCGCGGCGGGCATCGAGCACGTCGACCGCCGTACGCGTGCCGACTTCGTAGCCCGCCTGGGTGGCTTTCAGTGCGGTGGAGGCCGATTCGTAGGCCTGCTTCAATGCTCGCGAACGCGAAATCTCGGAAATCACGCCAAGGTAGGCATCGCGGGTATTGGACTCGGTGGTCGACACGGCCAGGTTGAAGTTGGCCATCGCCGCCGAGCGCTGCGCTGCCGCCTGGCGAACACGGCTCTGGGTGGCTCCGCCAGAGAAGATCGGCACGTTCAGCTGGACGCCGATATAGGTCGTCTCGGATTCACGCGTGGTCGACGGAATGGGAATGGTCGTATCGGTAATGGTGTTCTCGGTTTCGTTGTATCGACGCTGTGCCACCAGGTCCAGGGTCGGGTAGTGGCCGGCGCGGTTGATGGCCACCGAGGCATCGGCGGACTCGACCGCAAAGCGATTCGAAATGACTTCCAGGTTCTGCTCGCGCGCCTTGTCGACCCACTCCGTTTCTGACGCCGGGTTCGGCTCGGTCAGTGGCATGTTGTCGACCGGCGTCTCCGGATTCTCGAGGTACTGACCGAGCACCACGCGCAGGCGTTCGCGCGAGGTGTTCACCTGGCGCTGGGCCGCGATTTCATCGGCCACGGCACGGTCGTAGGCGGCCTGCGATTCCTGCACGTCGGTGATCGCGATCAGGCCGACATCGAAACGCTTGCGGGTCTGTTCCAGCTGCTGGCCAATGGACTCGCGATTGACCTTGTTCGCTTCCAGGTTGTCGATGGCCTTCAGCAGGTCGAAGTAGCGTTCCGAGACGCGAATCATCAGCGCCTGCTGGGCGGCCATGTACTCGGCCTCGGCCTTGGCGACCTCGGCGCTGGCCCGGGAGAAATCCTTGAGCTTGCTCCAGTCGAAAATCGACTGGCGCAGGTCGACCGACCAGCTGAGGCTGTCGGTATCGGCCGAGCTTTCAATGCCCCGGATGACGTTCACCGTGCCCGTGGTGGAATTGAAGTCCAGCTCGTCATTCGTCTGCTCTGCCGTGGATTCGCCGGTCGAGGCGGTCGCGGAGATCTGTGGCAGGTAGGCGGCGCGGGCCTGCGGCCAGGTTTCCGCTGCTGCGAGGAAGGTGGCCTCGGCGGCGCGAATCTGCGGATCGTTCTGCTTGGCCAGTCGATAGGCGTCCAGCAGGTCGTCCGCCGAGGCGGGCAGGGCCACCAGGCTCATCGAGGTGCCGAGGAGCAACGCCAGGCAGGTTGCCGAAAGGCGTTGCGAAATACGTGTCGCGAAGCTGTTCATGGCCATTTTCCTTGGTTTTCTTACGTTCCAGCTCTAGGTGTTATAGTGAAGTATATCACCAATACTTTGCTGTGCAACAGGACATTGAGACTGATGAAAGCGGATTTCGTTCCCGCCTCAATACCTGGGAATCGCGGGATCCACGTCCCGCGACCAGGCATCGATGCCGCCAGCGAGGTTGACGATGTCCATGTCCTGCCCCGATGCGCTGTACTGCACCATCATGCAAGCAGCGTGCCAGCTTCGAATTCCGTGGTGGCAGACAAACAGCAGCGGGCGGTTGCGCGGCAGCCCTGGAATGGCGGCAGGCAGGCCGGCCAGCGGGATACGGAGGACATCAAAGGCATCGTCCGGCAGGCTGGCCAGTGGCCATTCCCAGGGTTCGCGGACGTCGATCAGCAGGGGCTGCCAGCCGTCCGCCATCGCCTTGCGGACGTCCGCGGGTGCCCACTGGCGGACAGCGGTTTGGGGGTCGGGGGTGTCCTCAGAGGACAAAGGTCTTGGGATTCCAGGCGTTCTTCAGCGGGGCGATGCGGGTATCGAACAGGCTGTCGACCTGCCAGAAATCCTGGGTGACGCGGGTATGCAGCTGGGCTTCCATCATCGGGCCGCTGCCGATGATGACGAACAGCCGGCCGCCGACTTTCAGAGCCTGGCGGAAGCTGTCATGCAGCCGGGGCATGGAGCCGGTCACGGCAACGCAGTCGTACTGCTTGCCGATGCCGTCCAGCGTCGCGGCGTCGCGGCTTTCCAGCGTGATGTTGTCGATGCCCTGGGCCTGCAGGGTGTCGCCTGCCTGCGCCGTCAGCGCTTCGTTGATGTCGACACTGGTGACCTTGTTGCCCAGCCGTGCCAGCAGCGCCGTCAGGTAACCGGAGCCGGTGCCGATTTCCAGGATGTTGTCGCCGTCGCCGATATCCAGCGCCTGCAGCAGGCGGCCTTCGACCTTGGGCTGCATCATTTCCTCGCCTTCCGCCCGGAAGGGTGCCAGCGAGATATTGGCATCGGCATAGGCCAGGTTCCGGAAATCGGCGGGCACGAAGGCCTCGCGCGGCATGGCACGCATCACATCCAGCACGCGCTGGTCCAGCACTTCCCAGGTACGTACCTGGCGCTCCACCATGTATTCACGGGCTTGTTCGAAGTCGATGCTGTTGCTGTTGGCCATGTCGGGATCCGTTGCTGTCCGCGCCGATCGGGGCGGAAAAATCGAAGAATTTCGGGAGCGGAAGCTTACTTTGAAGGACCTCCCAAGGCAAGAATTCGACCCCTCGGGCCTGCTTTCTTCTGCGGGCCTGGCAGGTACAATGGTCGGCCTTTGAAATTGCCAATTCGACCGGGCCGGGAGCATCCCGCCCGGGTAACGACTGCCATCGCCAATACCAGGGCCAAGGATTCAGCATGAGCGCCATACCCGAGGACTTCATCCAGAAAACCCGTGAGCTGGCCGAGGACGTGACCCGGCCCTTCCCCAATGCGAAGAAGATCTATGTCGAAGGTTCGCGGCCGGACATCCGGGTACCGATGCGCGAGATCGACCAGTCGCCGACCAAGGCACTGGACGGCGATATCCAGAACCCGCCGATCACGGTCTACGACACCTCGGGGCCTTATGGCGATCCGGAGGTGAAGGTCGACCTGCGTGCCGGCCTGGCGCCGCTGCGCGAAAAGTGGATCCTGGAGCGCGATGACACCGAGGAGCTCGGCGGACCGACCTCGAGCTTCGGCAAGCAGCGGGCGGAAGATCCGGAGCTGGCGAAGCTGCGCTTCGAGCACATCCGCAAGCCGCGGGTGGCGAAAGCCGGCAAGAACGTCACCCAGATGCACTATGCGAAGCAGGGCATCATCACGCCGGAAATGGAATTCATCGCGATTCGCGAGAATCGCCGCATCGACGAGATGCGTGCGGAATACGAAAAGGCCGGTTACCTGAAACAGCATCCCGGCAACAGCTATGGTGCCAGCATCCCGGAAAAGATCACGCCGGAATTCGTGCGCGACGAAGTCGCCCGCGGTCGCGCCATCATCCCGGCGAACATCAATCACCCGGAATCCGAGCCGATGATCATCGGCCGCAACTTCCTGGTGAAGATCAACGCCAATATCGGCAACTCCGCCGTGTCCTCGTCCATCGAGGAAGAAGTCGAGAAGATGGTGTGGGCGGCCCGCTGGGGTGGCGACACCGTCATGGATCTTTCCACCGGCAAGAACATCCACGAGACCCGCGAATGGATCCTGCGCAACTCGCCAGTACCCATTGGAACGGTCCCGATCTACCAGGCGCTGGAAAAGGTCAACGGCAAGGCCGAGGACCTGACCTGGGAAATCTACCGCGACACCTTGATCGAACAGGCCGAGCAGGGCGTGGACTACTTCACCATCCATGCCGGCGTGCGCCTGCCCTTCGTGCCGATGACTGCGAGTCGCGTCACCGGCATCGTGTCGCGCGGCGGCTCGATCATGGCGAAGTGGTGCCTGGCGCATCACAAGGAATCATTCCTCTATACGCACTTCGAAGAGATCTGCGAAATCATGAAGGCCTACGACGTGTCGTTCAGCCTGGGTGACGGCCTGCGCCCGGGTTCGATTGCCGATGCGAATGACGAAGCGCAGCTGGCCGAGCTGCGCACCCTGGGCGAACTCACCAGGATCGCCTGGGAGCATGACTGCCAGGTGATGATCGAAGGTCCGGGTCATGTACCGATGCAGATGATCAAGGAGAACATGGACATCGAGCTGGAGGACTGCCATGAAGCGCCGTTCTACACCCTCGGTCCGCTGACCACCGACATCGCGCCGGGCTACGACCACATTACCTCCGGCATCGGCGCGGCGCAGATCGGCTGGTACGGCACGGCGATGCTCTGCTACGTCACGCCGAAGGAACACCTCGGCCTGCCGGACAAGAACGACGTGCGCGAGGGCATCATCACCTACAAGCTCGCCGCGCATGCTGCGGATCTCGCCAAGGGCTTCCCGGGTTCGCAGATCCGCGACAATGCCCTGTCGAAATCGCGATTCGAATTCCGCTGGGAAGACCAGTTCAACCTGAGTCTCGATCCGGAACGCGCCCGCGACTTCCATGACCAGACCTTGCCGAAGGAAGGCCACAAGATCGCCCACTTCTGTTCCATGTGCGGACCGAAGTTCTGTTCCATGGAAATCTCCCAGCAGGTGCGCGACTACGCGGCCAAGCTCGAAGAGAAGGAAGAGGGCATGCAGGAAATGTCGGAGGAATTCATGAAGCAGGGTGCCGAGGTGTACAAGAAGACGTAAGTCTTTCCTGTAACGCGTTGAACTCCAGGGAGGCAGCCGATTGGCTGCCGCCCTGTTCCTGCTCTCGCGTCCTGGTCAGGCGTGTTTCGGCCAGTTGCAAAAGGATTGCTGGCTAGCGCCTGTCTGGCCCGAAGCGTCCCGGATTCAAGGCGTACTGGCCAATTGTCACGCGAGACACGCCGATGAGTGTGTCATCAATACCCGTATCGAAGACCGAGCTGCAATCTTTGCACATCACCTTGCATGACGTAGCCAAGTGACAGCTTGACCGAGTTGGCTACCCGGTATTGACCGCCGATTTCCAGGCTGAGTTTCCCGAAATCCTCGCGCCACTCCGTTTCTAGGTTATCCAGGTATCGAAGGTGATTGCGTTCCATTTCACCGTAGATTTCGAACGCACTGCTTACTTTTGTCCGCATCCCAAGCGCCCACACGATACCGGTATCGCCATCGTCCGGCGATTCCCATCTCGGCCACGACTTGTTGCCGCTCCAGGCATAGGAGAACCTGCTCCTTGCGAACATTACCCGTGCCATAAATTCGATGGATTCGTCGCCGCCCGACCAGGTCCTGCCAATGCCGAGAAGGACATCTTCGCGGCGGGTACCGCCGTTCAAATTATCGAAGGAAGGATCCGTCGCGTAGTTATCCGAGAAATAGCCAATAAACGGGACGTCTTCACCTTCCTCGGTGGAATCCTTGGAATAGATCCCGATGATGAAGAAATCGGAAAGGATCGGGAAGCTTGCTTCAACCTGCCGGCCATCTCCGGGTTGTCCGGCAAACCGGTTCTTGTGCAGCTGGAGCTCGACATAGCGTCGTCCGAAGTCCGGTTCCGACGCCTCCGAGTCTTGCTCCATCGCCACTGCCGGCCCCGAGCCCATAACGAATGCGATTGTTGCAGCAATCAGATAACGCATGCTTTTGCACATAACATGTCTTTCCTTGGTCTTGGCAATCCAGATGCGCGCGCAGAGTAGCACTCGCCGGGAGTCTCTTGTACCCGTGCATTTCAAGAGTGGCCGGAATTGGTGGGCTGGCTACATCCAATCTGCTGTCTTGTCGACGTTCAGCCTGCTAGGGTTTCGTCATTCATTTGACGGCTGATGAATTGCTCGCATGATCGACGACCACAAACCTTTCCAGGATCATTTCTCTGCGCATGCCGCGGATTACGCGTCGGCACGCCCGACGTATCCGCCGCGCTTGTTCGAGTGGCTGGCGGAGCAATGCGAGGAAAGGCAACTCGCCTGGGATGTGGCAACCGGCAATGGCCAGGCGGCGATGTCGCTGGCGGAGCATTTCGAAAAGGTGCTGGCCAGCGACGGCAGTGCCGCCCAGCTCGAAGCCGCACAGCGTCATCCTTCGATCAATTACCAGCAGGCGGTGGCCGGCGATCCCTGGCTGCCGGGCGATTGCGTGGATCTCGTTACCGTCGCGCAGGCGGTGCACTGGTTCGACCAGGAACGTTTCTTTGCCGATGCCATGCGGGTGTTGAAGCCGGGTGGCGTGCTGGCGGTGTGGGGGTATGGCCGGGTCGAGGTCAGCCCGAACATCGATCGCATCGAGGAAGTCTTCTACAAGGACGTTGTCGGTGACTACTGGCCGCCGGAGCGTTCACAGCTGGACGCGGAACTCTCCGAGCTGGAGATGCCGGGTGAATCGATCGAGGTGCCCGATTTCGAGATGAGCGTGACCTGGACGGCGCGGCAGTTCATCAACTACATCGGCACCTGGTCGGCCGTGCGTCGGTATCGTGACGCCAAGGGCCACGATCCCCTGGTGTGGTTGCAGGGCGAGCTCGACCCGTTCTGGCGCTCGCATGAACGCCGCCGCGTTCGCTGGCCCTTGTTCCTCAAGGTGTCCCGCAAGCCCGAATCCTAGGCAAGCTGGCAGCTGCTGCTTTCCCGACTAGACTCACAGGCACCATTACTGCTTATGGGGAGGGCTGCACCATGACCAAGCATTGCATGACATTCCTCGCGCTTGCGTTGCTCGCGCTGGCGTTCAATGTCGCCTCATCCGGGCCACTTGATGATTCGGCAAAGCCGAAGCTGGAAACCCTGATGCGTGCCGAGCTGGCGCGTGTGGCTGGCACCGAGGTCATCCTCAGTCGCGTCACAGTGCCGCCGAAGACGTCCTTGCCCAAGCACTGGCATCCGGGCGAGGAGTTCGCCTACATCCTTGAAGGCTCCGCATCACTCTGGCTGGAGGGCGAGGTACAGACCACCTTCGGTCCCGGCGAGGTGCTGAGCGTGCCGCTGAAGAAAGTGCATACCGCGATCACGGGCGAGGAAGGTGCCGTCATCCTGGTGTTCCGCGTTCACGAAAGTGGTCAGCCGGAGCGCGTGCTGGTCGAGTGAATTCACATCATGTCGGGCATGAGGTCCGGCAAGGGAGCGTTGGATGATGGCTGCTCACATATGGTTGCTGGGCTTTGGTTCGCTGGTGCTGATGCTGCTGGGCAGCCTGCATCTCCTGTTCACCTTTCATGGCAGGCGCCTGCATCCGCGTGATCCGGAGCTGGTTGCGCGGCTCAAGCGCGAACACCTGGTGATTACTCGAGAGTCATCGATGTGGAATGCCTGGCTGGGCTTCAATGCCAGCCATTCGGTGGGACTCGTTTTCCTGCCAGGAACCTATCTCCTGCTGGCGACCAGCCAGCCCAAGGTGATCGAGGCTGCCCCCTGGTTGTTGCTGCCCTTGCTGGCGGCCACGGTGAGCTACGTGGTGCTGGCGCATCGCTACTGGTTCAAGGTGCCGCAATTGGGAGCCTGGCTGGCGTTGCTGGCCTAAGGCTCTGCGTTTGGCCTGCTTACCCGCTGATGCCTGCCGGCATGAAGCGGGCGATGCCCCAGACGCTGCTGGTAATCAACAGGCCGAGGTTCGACACGTTGCCAATGGCGCGACCGGTCCAGTAGGCGATGGAGTGCTGCGGCAGCCAGAAGGCGGCGCAGTGTGAAAAGCGACCAAGCAGCAGGATGCCCATCAGCCAGTGAATGCTGGTTCTCTCGACGCCCGACATTTCCAGCCCCGCGACCATCAAGGTGATGATCGGTGCGTATTCGAAGAATTGCGCATGCGCGCGCACTGCCATGTCCATGCGGTTGTCGTTTGCGCCGAACTCACGTTTCTTGATCGCACGCAGGGTGGTGACACCCAGCGTGAGGTGGAAATACAGGAACACCAGCATGGCGAAATAGAAAAACGTGACTTGCGGGAAAACGACCTGTTCGAAACTCATTCAGTATCTCCCTTCTTGTCAGCTTGGCCATCGTCGTAACGCCTGACAGCCTTGACCGGCACGGCACTGGTTTCCACCAGCTCGGGTTGCAGCGTGATGTGCTCGATGGCGTGCTTGTTCGCCAGCATGTTCTTCAGGCCCGTCAGTACGGCATGCCAGGTATTCAGGTCATCGACCAGCACATGGGCCGACAGCGCAATGACATGCGAATCCAGTCGCCAGATGTGCAGGTCATGCACCGAGCGCACGCCGGGCACCTTCGCCATGTCCTGGCCGACCTCGGGCAGGTCGATCTCCGGCGGCACGCCTTCCATGACCACGTGCGTCGCTTCCAGCAGCAGCCGAATCGCCGCCACCGAGATCAGCGCCGCGATGAACAGCGACAGGATCGGGTCGATCAGCGTCCAGCCGCTGAACATGATCACGGCGCCGGATGCCAGCGCGGCGACAGAGCCGAGCAGGTCGCCCATGACATGCAGCAGGGCACCGCGGGTGTTGATGGTCTT
>JAWWBS010000073.1 GCA_033720895.1 Gammaproteobacteria bacterium | reverse complement strand
TTGTCCTGCTGTCGGGCTGTGCTGCCTCGGGACCCGTTTTCTATTCGCTGGAGCCGGTACCGGACGGCGAGGCCCTAGTCTATATCTATAGACCGCACACGTGGGAATCGAGGAATACTTACCTATGTGTCTTTGAGAACGATACGAACAAAGGCCCCTTGAGGGACAATGGCTATCTGTCTTTTCCTGCGCCTGCCACCAAGATCGACCTCTTGTTCAAGCCCTGCAGTTTCCTGCAGGTAATGCCCACGCCGGGCAGGTCCTACGGCTATACCTTTACGCTCGAGCTCGATGCATCGGCCCGTCATTTCATCCGCTTCGAGGTGGGTGAGCGACTCCGTTTCCCGCCGGATGGCGTGTTGATAGAGGAAGTCCCGGAAGATCAGGCGCTGGTCGACATGCAGGGCCTGAAGCGGTCCGAGTGAGTCACCGGCGCGCCGAGAGTTGATGCCTGCCCGGCAGGGTCGGCCATTTGCCGCCCGGCGGTCCCCGATATAGTCTTGGCGAAGTTTTGTCATACCTAGGGGAAATCCATGTCTTCTGACGCAACCACGAATAACGGCTGGGTCGATCGCGCGCTGGCGAAGATCGAGACCGCCGGCAACAAGCTGCCGGACCCGGCGATGCTGTTCCTGATCCTGATGCTGGTGGTCTGGGGCCTGTCGGCACTGTTCGCCTCGTTCAGCTTCGACACGCTGCACCCGGCCACCAACGAGCCGATCCAGGTCTTGAACCTGCTCTCGGGCGCGGAGATTGCGCGCTTCCTGTCGACCATGGTCACGACCTTCACGAGCTTCGCACCGCTGGGCGTGGTGCTGGTCGCGATGCTGGGTGTCGGCGTCGCCGAGCAGAGTGGCTATATCAATACTGCGCTGAAGATGTTGCTGAACATCACGCCGGAAAAGCTGCTGACGCCGATGCTGATCCTGGTGGCCATTGTCAGCCACACCGCAGTGGATGCCGGGTACGTGCTGGTAATCCCGCTGGGCGGCGTGATCTTCTATGCGGCTGGTCGTCATCCGCTGGCGGGCATTGCTGCGGCGTTTGCGGGCGTGTCGGGCGGCTTCTCGGCCAACTTCGTGCCCTCGGCCATCGACCCCTTGCTGCAGAGTTTCACGCAATCCGCGGCGCAGATCGTCGATGCCGAGATGCAACTGAATCCGCTGAACAACTGGTTCTTCACCTCGGCATCCTGCCTGGTGATCGTCGGGCTTGGCTGGTTCATCACCGATCGCATTGTCGAACCGCGCCTGAACCAGAGCGCCAAGGTCGATGGTGACGAGGACGACATGCCGGTAATGGAAGAGGTCGGTACGCCGGAGCGCAAGGCCTTCTGGATTGCCACCAGCGTGATGCTCATCGGCCTGGTGCTGCTGGCACTGTCGGTCATGCCGGAGGATTCGCCGATGCGCGCGCCGAACGGCGAGGTCGCCAGTTTCCGCGCACCGATCATGCTGTCCATCGTGCCGCTGATCTTCCTGCTGTTCGCGATTCCCGGTGCGGTCTATGGCTATGTCATCGGTACCTTCAAGACCAGCAAGGACGTGGTCATGGCGATGTCCAAGTCCATGGAGATGATGGCGTACTACGTGGTCATGGCGTTCTTCTGTGCGCTGTTCATCGATGCCTTCGGCCGCTCGAACCTGGGCGTACTGCTGTCGGTCGAAGGTGGTGAAGCCCTGAAGGCAATGGCATTGCCGGGCGGCGTGACCCTGTTCGGCCTGGTGTTGCTGGTCGGTTTCATCAACCTGTTCGTTGGCTCGGCTTCGGCCAAGTGGGCGCTGCTGTCGCCGATCTTCGTGCCGATGCTGATGCAGATCGGCTTTTCGCCGGACCTGACGCAGGCAGCGTATCGCGTGGGTGATTCGACGACCAACATCATCACGCCGCTGATGCCGTACTTCCCGCTGGTGGTGGTGTACTGCCAGCGCTACTTCAAGGGCACCGGTATCGGTACGCTGGTTTCGATGATGCTGCCGTACTCGGTGGTGTTCATTTTCGCCTGGTCGTTGTTCCTGGTGGTCTACTGGCAGCTCGGCATTCCGCTGGGCCTGCAGGCCAACTACATCTACCCGGCGCCGTAACCGGACGATGCAACCGAAAAAGGGCCCGCGAGGGCCCTTTTTCTTGATGGTCCTGCAGAGCCGATGCGGAGGCCGGCTTCGCTTTCCTACAGTTCGACCACGGGACTGAAGCCGCCAAAAATGAGCCGCTTCCCGTCAAACGGCATGGGGTTCTTTTCCATGTCCATACGCTCGTCCTTGAAATCCTCGGACATCATCTTTGCCATTGCAGCGTCGCGTGTTTCCTTGTCCGGCCATTCGATCCAGGAAAACACGACCGTTTCATCCGCACCAGCCTGGACCGCCTTCCCGAAATCGGTAACCTTTCCCTCGGGAACGTCATCTCCCCAGCATTCCATGACGCGGGTAGCACCAAGCTCGGTGAAGATCGTGTCGACCCGGTTGGCGAAATCGATGAACGCTTGTCGGTTTGACGCAGGCACCGCCAGTACAAAACCGTCTATGTAGCTCATGGTCATTCTCCTCGATACATGCAGGGCAGGCTAACCACCTTCCTGCAGGGCTTCCCGTGTTTCATCCAGGTCGATGGTCAGCCGATAGGCGACGTAGTACTTGTAGATGTTGGCGACGTACCGGACCGGCTCGCTGCCCACCAGGTCCAGCGCCGCAAATTCGACATTGCCGAACCACTGGTTCGGGTCGTAGCCGAGCTTTTCCGCATGCTCGCGGATCAGTCTCAGCTTGCGGGGCCCGGCGTTGTAGGCGGCCCAGGTGAATGCCAGCTTGTCGAATTCCGAAATCGGTTCATCCGCGAAATAGCGCTCGCGCAGGAAGTTCATGTACTTCGCGCCGGCGTGCACGTTGTTTTCGAGATCCTCGATATCTGGGATGTTGACGTTCGGTGTCTCGGCCGTGCTCTTGAGCAATTGCATCATGCCGATGGCGCCGGCCGGGCTGCGCACGGACTGGTCGAGTCCGGATTCCTGGTAGGCCTGGGCAACCAGTGCGACCCAGTCGATGTCATACTTGTCACCGTACTTCCTGAACAGGTCGGCGTATTCGCGCAGCTTCTCGCGATCGGCACTGGCCAGCGGATTGTCGATGAACTGGGTGCTGCCGAAGTACCGCTTCAGGAGAATGTTGCCGAGCAGGGTGCCTTTCTTCAGGTCGCGCATGGCGGCATTGATTTCCGCCTGCAAGGCCTTGTTGGTCTGGCGAATGCCCCAGCCGGCACTGTTGTCGGTGGAAAGGACGATGTCGCTGCGAACGACCATGTCATCCAGCGCCTCTCCCCAGAGCTCGGCCTTGTAGCCATCGACCACCGTGATGTCGACGACCTCGGCATGGACCATTTCCATGATGTCCTCGGACGTCAGCAGTGGAGCCGATTCGACAATGGTCATCGGCTCGAGACCCCGTTCGGTGAAATCCTCGTTCAAGGCGCGCAGGTGCTCGGCGTAGCTTGAATTGCGCAGGACATACAGCTTGCGACCAGCCAGGTCGTCCAGCGATTCAATGCCCGCGACATCCTCGTGATGCACAAGGACTTCGTCAAAGCTGAAACCCTGCCAGCCGGCGAAGGCGATCTCCTTGCGGCGTTCCGGCGTGCTGGTCAGGATGGCGGCGGCAATGTCCCCGCGGCCTTCCTGCAGGGCAGGAATGAGGTCATCGAAAGCAACCGGCACGTAAATGATGCGAACCGGGACTTCGTCACGACCGATGTCCTTGTTCAGGTGTTCTTCGAGCTTTTCGAGCATCTCGGCCTGCACGCCGCGGATCCGGCCCTCGACCGAAAAGAAGTCCGTCAGGCTGGGCACGACCAGCGCCCGGATGATGCCCCTCTCGCGCATCCCGTCGAGATCGGTGGTGTAGCGCTCGCCGGCGAGGCCTGGCAGGGGCTCGATGCTGGGAGCGGGCTGGTCGGTATCGGCATTGGCAAGCTTGTTGCTCTTGCTGCCTGGCTTGTCAGACGAAGGAAGCCAGACAAGCATGACCAGGACCAGCAACAGCAGCAGGGCGACGCCGATCGAAATCTTGGCGGCGTGGGGATGTTTCTTCAGCTCGGGTTCGCTCATGTGATCCCTTGTGGTTGCGACGCGTTGCACCATCCTATCGAAAAGGAAATGTGGCTGCCTTGTTTGAAAAGCACTGCTTCATCCCCATATAGGTATTGCCAGTACAAGCAAGGACAAACAGGTACAATCTCGACATGAATTATCGAATTCCGCAGGGGCCACCGGGCGGCCCGTTGGCTCGCTTCATCGGGGCAGTGCTGGGCATTGCCATCATGATCGGGCTGTTCTTCCTGGGTTTCTTCGTGTTCGTCGCGGCTGCGGGCGTGGCGCTGGTCGTCTTCCTGGTGTTCTACCTGCGCTTCTGGTGGCTGACGCGTAAAGGCCGGCGCCAGCAACGGGCCAGGCAGGGCAGTGCGGACTCGGCCTCGCAGCGACCGGAGGGTGGTCGCGAGCGCCGTGGCAGCGTCACGCTGGAAGGCGAGTTCGAGGAACGTGATCGCGACCAGCAATAGCGGTTTCTTGACAATAAGTCCCTATCGCAGGGCCGCTCCTGCATTTTTCTGAAATTAATACGCTTGTTTGCGACTTTTTTCCCCATCGCTGTCAGCATTTTCTGAGTCCCCGACTACACTCTTTCCCAAGCTGTTGCTTTGCACCAATGGGGGGTGCTTCTGACAGCCAAGGCAACGCCTGTTGCCGAGGACCCGCCAGGGGGGAGGCCGGGTCCGAATCTCTCAAGGAAGAACCACAAGAACTCGCCTTCTGGCGAGACGGTGATTGTGTGTTTTCAAATCATTCCTTTAAGGGGGGAATATGTTGAAGAAAAAACTGGCAGCACTGGCTGCCATGACGGGCATTGCTGCGTTCGCAGCCACTGCCATCGCGGACCATTCCTGGAACAACTACCACATTGCACGCGACAGCTCGTCGTTCACGATTCAATACGTGGACAGCGTGTCATCGCAGTGGGACAGCGTCCTGGCCGAGTCGATCCAGAAGTGGGGGCAGTCGAATGTCATCGGTTTCGAGCAGGTTGGCGCGGATGATTCCAGCCGTACCCGCAAGCGTTGCCCGATGATTTCCGGCCAGATGCGGGTCTGCAACGACCGCTACGGCCAGAATGGCTGGTTGGGCCTGGCGTCGATTGGTCTCGACAGCAATGGTCACATCGACCAGGGCACGGCCAAGATGAACGACAGCTATGACTACTACTGGACACCGGCGGAAATGAACCACGTCATGTGCCAGGAGATCGGTCATGTGTTCGGTCTGGGCCATACCTCGGAAGATGGTTCCAGCCAGGGCACCTGCATGGATTATTCCACGTCCAACAACAGCCAGTGGCCCAACAGCCACGACTACCAGATGATCGAAGAGATCTACTCGCACCTGGACAGCTATGACAGCTTCTCCCAGACCGGCGATGGCGGTGGTGACAATGGCGGCGGTGGTAACGGCTGCAACGCGCCTCCGGGCAAGGGCTGCAACAAGTTCGGCGCCGAGCTGAACGTGCCGATGGGCCTGCTGGTTCACAAGAGCAAGACCCATGAAACCTACGTGGCCAATCGTGCCGACGGCGGTTACTGGGTGCACCACGTGCGTCTCGCGCCTGCCAAAGGCAACGCGCCGCACGATGATCACGACCACTGAGGTCAGTGCCTGACCTCATCAGGCGCCGAGTGATCAGCACAAAGGGAAGGCCGCATCGGGGGATGCGGCCTTTTCTTATTCTGCCTTAAGAAACTGCCTCAGCTGTCATAGGGGGCTTCCCAGGCACCTGCAAAGAAACGGCTGCCCAGCGGCGAGCGCTTTCTTTCGGCGGCTTCAGCCTCCTGCTTGGCCTCCGGCAGGTAGCTCGGGTCCCCGGGGTAGCCGACAGCGATCATGGCCATCAACTCGAAACGCTCGGGAATCCCCAGCAGCTTGCGCAGGTGTTTCCGGTCGAAGCCACCCATCTGGTGGGCCACCAGGCCTTCGCTGGACGCCTGCAGGCAGAGGTTTTCGGCTGCCGCGCCCGTATCGTACTGACCCCAGCGGTTCGGCTTGCCGTTGGCGGTGAACTCGCTGTCGGCACAGGCCAGGATCAGGACCGGGGCGGGTTCGGCCCAGGCGCGATTGGCCTCGGCAAGCAGTTCGAACGCCTGCTGGTGAGCCGCGGCGTCCTGGTCGCGATTCCACACCACGAAACGCCAGGGTTCGTCGCCAAAGCAGGAGGGCGCCCAGCGAGCAGCCTCCAGCAGGGCCGTCAGCTTGTTCATTTCGACCGGCTTGTCCGACAGGGCGCGCGGCGACCAGCGAGCGGCAATCAAGTCGTGGATTTCAACCGATGTTTTCGCTTTTTTATCAATCATCTAACGCACCTTTCTAATTTGCATTCTCAAGGCAGGTCGAAGACCAGCACCTCGGCCTCGCGGCCAGCGCTGATCTCGATGCTGTCGATCTCCATCATCTTCAGGGCGTCGCCCTTTGCCAGCTGCTCGCCGTTGACCGTAAGCTCGCCACGCGCCACATGCACATAGGCCTTGCGGTCGCCAGCCAGCGGCCAGCTCGTCGCCTCGTCACCGTCAAACAGGCCAGCGTACAGGCGGACATCCTGGTGAAGCCTTACCGAGCCATCGGCGCCGTCCGGGGAAGCGACCAGGCGAAGCCGGCCCCTCTTGCCAGCGGGATCGAAGGCCTTTTGTTCGTAGGAGGGCGGCAGGCCGTGTTCCGCCGGCAGCAGCCAGATCTGGAGCAGCTCGGTCACCTCGTCCACGCCGTTGTATTCGCTGTGGGTCACGCCGGTGCCGGCGCTCATGCGCTGCACGTCACCCGGCTTGATGATCGAGCCATTGCCCATGGAATCCTTGTGCGCTACGGCGCCCTCCAGCACGTAGGTCACGATTTCCATGTCGCGATGGCCGTGGGTGGGAAAACCCGCACTGGGCGCGATGTAATCCTCGTTGATGACCCGCAACACCGAGAAGCCCATGTGGGCCGGGTCGTAATACTCCCCGAAGCTGAAGCTGTGGGAGGTCTCCAGCCAGCCGAAATTGAAATGGCCGCGGTCAGCGGCATTGCGACGCTCAATCATGACAAATTCCTTCAATAAATATCGTCAATAGCGACATGATATGGCGTGGCAAGAGGATTCATAGCAAAATAAGCTGCATATGAGATTCAGGAAATTTGAATGATGAAGATCGACCTGGAGCAACTGGAAATTCTTGATGCCATCGAACGGCGGGGCAGTTTTGCAGCGGCGGCTGAAGAATTGCATCGCGTCCCCTCGGCATTGACCTACCAGGTGCGGCAACTGGAGGAGCGCCTCGGCACCGCGGTCTTCGACCGATCCGGTCATCGTGCCGTGCTGACGGATGTCGGCCAGGTCTTGCTGCAGGAGGGTCGGGCGATTCTCGCGGCGGCCGATCAACTCGAGCGACGACTGCAATCGGTCGCCGGTGGCTGGGAGGCCGAGCTGAGGATCGTCATTTCCGACCTGTTTCCGAGCCACTGGTTCTGGCCCCTGGTCAGGGATTTTCGCCAGACCTGCAAGCAGACGCGCCTGGTCCTGCGTCGCGAAACCTTCGGGGGCGTCTGGGAGGCCTTGCTGGATGACCGCGCCGACCTCGCGATCGGCATCTCGGGGGAGCAGGGTGGCAGCAGCCGCATTCGCAGTCGGCATTTCATGGATGTGGACTGGGCGTTCGCGATGGCACCGGAGCATCCACTTGCGGCCTTGCCCGAACCCTTGTCCCGCGCGGATATCGAAGCGCATTGCGTGGTCGCCGCCGAGGATTCCTCGCGCCGACTGGTGCCGCGCAAGGCCGGCATTACCAGTGGTCGGGACATTCTCAACGTGCCTGACATGCAGGCCAAGCTGGACGCCCAGCTGGCGGGCATCGGGGTCGGCTACCTGCCGCGCTTCCTGGTCGCCGGACACCTGGCTGGCGGAGTGCTGGTCGAACGAGAGGTTGACGAGGCGCGTGGTCATTCCAGCTTGCACCTTGGCTGGCGGCGAGGGGCGGGGCGTGCGATCGCCGATGGCAAGGCACTGAAGTGGTGGCTGGCGCGGCTGGAAGGCTGGAACCCGCTGATGGAAGGCGCTGCCTAGGCGTCGGGTCAGTCGATTCCGCGGCCGCTGGCCGGTATGGTAGGCCCCTTCTGGCTGCTATATCGCAATGGAGCTCGCAGATGCAGACGCTTGAAGCCGTGTTCTCGGCCTTTTCCGCCTTCATGTGGGGCACGCCACTGATCGTGTTGCTGGTGGGTGGTGGCTGCTATTTCCTGCTGCATTCGCGGGCCTTGCCGTACCGGCATTTCGGCCATGCCATCGACATCCTGCGCGGCAAGTATGACAACCCGGATGCCGACGGCGACATTCCGCATTACCAGGCGCTCTCGACGGCCCTGTCCGGGACGCTGGGACTGGGCAATATTGCCGGTGTCGCCGTGGCGATCACCATGGGCGGGCCGGGTGCGATCTTCTGGATGTGGGTGACGGCGGTTGTCGGCGTCGCGACCAAGTTCTATACCGCAACGCTGGCCATCATGTTCCGTGGTCGCGACTCGGCGGGCAACGTGCAGGGCGGTCCCATGTACGTGATTCGTGAAGGCCTCGGGCCGCGCTGGCGACCGCTGGCCTACCTGTTTGCCATCGCCGGGCTGTTCGGCACCTTGCCGGTGTTCCAGGCCAACCAGCTGGTGCAGATCGTGCGCGATGTCATCGCGATCCCGATGGGCATGACCTCGGCGGATTCGCACCTGGCCTTCGACGCCATGGCGGGGCTGGCCATTGCCGGCCTGGTGCTGATCGTGGTGCTGGGGCATATCAAGCGGATTGGCAGCGTGACGGGAAGGCTGGTGCCGTTCATGGTCGTCGTCTATCTCGTAATGACGCTGCTGGTGCTGGTGAAATGGAGCGAGTCGATTCCTGCGGCTTTCGCGCTGATCGTTACCGATGCGTTCAGCGGCGAGGCGGTCGCCAGCGGCAGCATCCTGATGGTGATCATGATGGGCGTGCGCCGTGGCGCCTTCTCCAACGAAGCCGGCATCGGTACGGAGTCGCTGGCGCATGGCGCTGCACAGACCGACGAACCGGTTCGCGAAGGCCTGGTGGCGATGATGGGTCCGGTGATCGATACCCTGGTGGTGTGCACCTGCACGGCGCTGGTGATCCTGATGTCCGGTGCCTGGCAGGAAACCGACCTCGATGG
>JAWWBS010000072.1 GCA_033720895.1 Gammaproteobacteria bacterium | reverse complement strand
TCTCTACCGGGTCACCGTGAATGAATCGCTGACCCGACTCGACGTCGAGGCCTGCTTCGCCGACAGCCTGCCCCACCATTTCGTCAGCGACGACCCGCTGGCCGTCGAGGCCTTCCTGCACGGCAGCATCCTGCTGGATGGTATGGCGCGCGACATCAAGCCCCGCCAGGGCGCCTTGCTTTTTCCGTTGCCGTCCGATGACAACTGCCTGCTCTACCGCGTCGACCTCGCACGCATCGCCAACTCCGGCAGTCGACGCCGCGGTCTTCGCATCAACGACACGCTGTTGCTGGCGCCGCAGACCTGGACATGGCGACCCTGGTCGACGCGGGGCTACGCCATGGAATTCGAATTCGTCCTGCCCGCCGGAATGGCTGTCAGTTTTCCGGGCCAGCGGCTGGACAACGGATCGGGACGTCCTCGCTTTCGCCTCGACCCGACACCCTACGACTGGCCGGCCACCATGCTGCTTGGCCGCCTGCAGCAGGCCGACCTCGACGTCCCGGGCGCCCGGCTGCGTGTCTCGGCGGCATCAGGACCGGCGGACGCCGACATGGCGCGCACCCTGCGCTGGCTCAAACCGGCGGCGCTGGCCGTCAGCACGGTCAGCGGCCGCTTCCCGCGCCCTGACGTGCAAGTCGTGGTGGTACCGGTCGGTGTCGGGCTCGATGCCGCCCCGTGGGCCCAGGTCACGCGTGGCTGGGGCAGCGCCGTGCAGTTCTACATGAATGTCAGCGCCGACTGGGACGTGTTCCTGCAGGACTGGATTGCCACCCACGAGCTCAGCCACCTGCTGGCACCGTTCATCGACCGGCGCGACGCCTGGCTGTCCGAGGGACTCGCCTCCTACTACCAGAACCTGTTGCGCGGCCGGATCGGCCTGTTGAGCGAACAGGAGATGTGGCAAGCGATGGCCGACGGATTCATGCGTGGTCGCAAGGCTGCCGATTCCCTGAACCTGCGCGACGCAACGACCAACATGCGCAGCCGCGATCGCTTCAGGCGCGTCTACTGGACCGGCGCTGCCCTGTTGTTCAAAGGCGACGTGGAGCTGCGTCGACGCAGTGGCGGGCACTGGTCGCTGGACCGGATCCTCACGGAGTTCGGAGAGTGCTGCCTGGCGGAGGCTCGCGCCTGGCGCGCGCGCGAACTGCTGGAACGCTTCGATGCCATCAGCGGCGAGGACGTGTTCGTGCCGCTGCACGACGACATCGTCTACACCCGGTTTTTTCCGCGCCTGGATGACACCTGGGAAACACTGGGGATCGACGTCAGCGAGGGCGAGGTCAGGCTGCAAGCAACAACGGCGCAACCTGCGTTGCGCCGTTCCTTGTTCAAACCGGAACGCGTCGCGCCTACTGGAGATTGAAATCCAGGGTATGGCGAATTCGCTGGGTCTGGGCGGTACCGTCAACCATCGCCGGCTCGAAGGTCCAGCGCGAAACGGCACGAATGGCCTCGCGGTCGAATACCCGAGGCGGGTTGGCTGACACGATTTCGATGTCGCTGGTCGTGCCATCCGTCAGCACCGTGAATTCGATGACCACCGAGCCTTCGATGCGACGGCGCAGCGCAGCCGACGGGTACTTCGGCGGATCGGTGCGGATGGGCGTGACCGAGGTGGTGACACCGGAAGGCTGTCGTGCCGGCTGCCGGGCAGCGGGCGGGGTCGAACTGCCAGCGCTGGCACCGTTGCCACCGCGGGCCGCCTGGTCCGAGGTCGGAGTGGCGCTTTCAGCCGCCGGCGCTACCGCCTGGAACTGCGGCTTGGCACCGGACACCGACAGGTCGCCGATACGCGGCTTGGCAGCATCGGAACCGAAATCCATCGAGAAATCCGGCTTTTCCAATTCGATCTTGGGGTTGTCATCAAAGCCCGAACGGAAATTCGAGGAAGAAGAGTAGCCGCTAAGCTCCTTGGTTTCCTCGTCGTCCTGTTCCTGTGCCCAGCTGTTTGTGAACGCCAGCAGGAAAATACTGCCGAGAATCAGATACTTACTCATCACCACTCCACGTGCTGCTATAGGCTGCAACATCAGCTTCTAAGCTACCAATATCGGGAGAAAAAACAACATGTCTCAGGGGTATTTCGGAGACTTTCATCGACGATCGGCCGAATTTACCGGCCGAAGCGACAACTTCGCCAATCGTGAGGCCTTTGGTGGCTCGCGCTGCCCGAGGTCGAAACCGGCAGCGGATTGGCATTACTATGCGGAACTTGGATTTTTGCTTGCCACTCACGCCAATGCAGGGAGACATGCATGAGCCTCAAGATTCACACCCAACCGTTCGCCGGCCTGTTGCTGCTGGCCGCCGGCCTCGGCCTGGCCGCCTGTGGCGATGCCACGCAGGAAGCGGCGACTGACGATGCCGCTGTCAGCAAGTCCGACCCGCTGGCCGTGATCGATGCCGCCGACCTCGAACAGCACGTCAAGGTGCTCAGCTCCGACGAATTCGGTGGCCGCGAACCGGCCTCCGAAGGTGAAACGCTCACCATCGAGTACCTGCGTGACGGCTTCGCCGAACTGGGCGTAGAGCCAGGTAACGGTGACAGCTGGTTCCAGGAAGTCCCGCTGGTCGCGATCACCGGCAAGCCGGAGCCGCTGGCCATTCGCGGTGACAACGTCGAGCTGGACCTCGATGTTCCCACGCAAGCCGTGACCTGGACCAAGCGCGTGACCGAAGAAGTCAGCCTGGACGCCAGCGACCTGGTGTACGTCGGTTATGGCGTGGTCGCGCCGGAGTATGGCTGGAACGATTACGCAGGCCTGGATGTGGAAGGCAAGACCGTGGTGATGCTGGTCAACGACCCGGGCTACGCCCTGGCGGAAACCGAGCGCGGCGAGCTGTTCAACGGCCGTACCATGACCTACTACGGCCGCTGGACCTACAAGTTCGAAGAAGCCGCCCGACAGGGTGCCGCCGGCGCCATCGTGATCCATGAAACCGGCCCGGCCGGTTACCCCTGGGAAGTCGTCTCGGGCAGCTGGACCGGCCCGCAGTTCGACCTGGTCTCTGAAAATCGCAACATGGATCGTGCCGTCATGGAAGGCTGGATCACGCAGGACGTGGCCGACCAGCTTTTTGGCGCCATAGGCGAGAACTACGAAAGCCTGCGGGATGCCGCCAGCCAGCCTGACTTCCAGGCCATTCCGCTGAATGCCACCGCCTCGACCCGTATCGAAAACACCATCCGCGAATCCACGTCCCGCAACGTGGTCGCGCGCATTCCCGGCAGTACCCGACCGGACGAGACCATCATCTATACCGCCCACTGGGATCATCTCGGCGCCGACCCGGAAGCCGAGGGTGACGGCATCTTCAACGGTGCGGTCGACAACGCCACCGGTACGGGCGGCCTGATCGAGATTGCCGAGGCCTTCATGGCGGCCGAACAGCGTCCCGAGCGCAGCATTGTCTTCCTGGCCGTCACGGCCGAGGAATCCGGCCTGCTCGGCTCGCGCTGGTATGCCGAGCATCCGATCTACCCGCTGGCGCAGACCGTGGGCGTCATCAACATGGACTCCATGAATGTCTATGGCCCGACCAGCGACGTGGTCGTGACCGGCAAGGGCAACTCGGAAATGGAAGATTACCTGGCGAAAGCAGCTGCCATGGATGACCGCGTCCTGGTCGGCGAGGAACATCCCGAGCGCGGCTACTTCTACCGCTCGGATCATTTCAATTTCGCCAAGAAGGGCGTGCCGGCGCTGTATGCCGAGAGCGGTTCGAGCTTCATCGGCCCGGATGCCGAGGCAGCCGCAGCCTACGCCGAGGCCTACACCGCCGAGCGTTACCACAAGCCGGCCGACGAGTACGAAGAGTGGTTCGATTTCTCGGGCGCCATCCAGGACCTGAGGATGTATTACCGCGTCGGCGAGATGCTTGCGAACTCCGAGGATTGGCCGGAATGGGCCGAGGGCAACGAGTTCAAGGCAGCTCGAGAGGCCTCGCGCTCCGCCGACTGACCGATCACCGGTGGAGAAATACCGCAGGGGTCGCATGCTTGCGACCCCTGTTTTATGTATAAACTAGGGGTCCAGACATTCAGGATCCGACTTTGCAATGAACGTACTCGTAATCGACCCGTCAAAACTGTTCCGCACCATCTGGGACCGGATGGTGCTGCAGATCGGTCACGAGGCCATTTCGGTCGGTACCGGTGCTGAAGGCCTTGATGCATTGCGTGACCGGCATATCGACCTGGTCTGCGTCTCGCTGACCCTGCCGGACATGAATGGCATCGACTTCCTGAAGGAACTGCGCCGCATGAAGCAGCTCAAGCAGCTGCCAGTCATCATGCTGACCTCCACGGACGACCGCAGCGTGCGTGACGAAGCCTTCCAGGCAGGCGCCACCGAAATTCATTCGAAGACCGATGTCGAAGCATTGCTCGCTCGCGTCAAACGCTTTGTGGAAGAACACCAGGCGGAAGTCACCGGTCGGGTGCTGTACATCGAAGACAGCTCGGTCGTGGCGCACGTCATGCTCGGCATCCTCAACGAGATGAACCTCGAGGTTGACCATTTCATCAGTGCCGACGAGGCCTATGAAGTGTTCCAGAAAGCCAATTACGACCTGATCATCAGCGACATCATGGTCGAGGGAAAGATGTCGGGCGTGGGCCTGGTCACGCGTATCCGGGAAATGGACAGTGACAAGTCACGTGTGCCCATCCTGGCGGTGTCGGGCCTCGATGACACGGTGCGACGCACCGAACTCTTCCGCCTCGGTATCAATGACTTCATTTCCAAACCGGTCGTGAAGGAAGAAGTGCGTGCGCGTGTCACCAACCTGATCAACAGCAAGCAGCTGTTCGACCAGGTGAAAATGCAGCAGAAACACCTCTACGACCTCGCAATGCGGGACCCGCTGACCGGCCTGTTCAATCGCAATTCGCTGAAGGATGTTGCCGAGCAGAAACTGCAGGAGGCCATCGACAACGATGCGCCGCTCAGCCTGCTGATGCTCGATCTCGATCACTTCAAGGAAATCAACGACGTGCATGGCCACCTGGTCGGTGACCAGGTGCTGGAGGAAGTCGGCGAACTGCTCAGGCGGAACCTGCGCGACCAGGACTATGCCGCCCGCTATGGTGGCGAGGAATTCCTGATGATCCTGCCCCACTGTGACATGTCATCCGCAGCCGCCAAGGCCGACCTCATTCGCCAGGATATCGAAATTCTCGAACCGGCCGGCCTGACCGTCACTGTCAGCATCGGCGTGGCCACGCGGCCGCGCGGTGCCGATGCCAGCCTGACCCTGGAAAACCTGTTCAAGATGGCCGACCAGGGCGTTTACGAAGCCAAGGCCAAGGGCCGCAACCGCGTGGTCACCCGCAAGAAGCTCGATGCCTGATCGCCGCTCAGCGCAAGAACACCAATAGCAACGCCATCACCTCGACGACAATCAACCGGTGCAGGCTGTCGACCAGCCATGCGCCGAGGTGACGTCGCGAAAAGATCGCCTCCGCCAGCGACGGCGCCGCGGTGAAGCCGGCCCAGAGCAGGAAGGCCAGGCCCAGCGCGTGCGCTGGCTGCCAGCTGCCCGTGGCATTCAGCAGGAGAATCAACACCAGTGCCTGCAAGGCATTCATTGCCAGCGCAACCAGCTGTCGCGGCAGGCCCTCGAGTGTCCGGTGCGTCGGCTCCATGGGGTTGAGGCGTGACCACACCGGGCCGAACAGGAAAGGGGCATACCAGATACCGCCGACAATGAAGCCGCCAGCGGTGGCGGTCAGCCAGGGAAGCATGGGGATCTGCATGGTGTCGCTCCTTGCGTTGTGCTCTGCACTAAGTGTAGCCGCCGGTAGCCTGCTGTTGCACGGCCAGCGTGCTGTGTGACAATCAGCGCTCATCCGAAGACAACGGCTGCAGGCAGCATGAGCAAACAGACTACCGCACTGGAAACACTCCTGGTCCATGCCGGACGCGAGCCCGAAGCCGACGGTGCAGTCGGTTCGGCACTCTCGCCCTCCACGACCTACGTGCGCGATGCCGGCCCGCATGTCTACAGTCGCTATTCCAACCCGACCCGCGATCGCTTCGAAGCGGCCATTGCGGCGATTGAAGGCGCGCGACAGTCGTTCGCGTTTGCCTCGGGCATGGCAGCGGCCAGCGCGGTCTTCAACCTGCTCAAGCCAGGTGACCACCTGCTGCTGGGCGAGGATTGCTATCACGGCGTGCGGCGCTACCTCCAGGACGAACTGCTGCCGAAGGGGATCGAGTTCAGCCTCGTGGATACGACAGACATCGGCAGCCTCGCCGCGGCCGTGCGACCGACTACCCGCATGATCTGGTTCGAAACGCCGTCGAACCCGCAACTCAGGGTCACCGACCTCGGTGCGCTGGCCGCATGGGCCGGCGACCACGAGCTGATCACGGTCTGTGACAGCACCCTGGCACCACCGATCATCCAGCGGCCACTGGCACGCGGCATCGACATCTCCATGCACAGTGCAACCAAGTTCATTGGCGGCCATTCCGACCTGCTCGCCGGCGTCGTCAGCTGTCACGACGAGGAGCTCGCCGAGGCCATCGGCCGCTGGCAAGGCAACGCGGGCGCTGTACCCTCGGCCTTCGATTGCTGGTTGCTGCTGCGCAGCCTGTCGACCCTGTCGGTGCGGGTACGCCAGCAGTGCGATTCCGCATTGCGCGTGGCAAGCTGGCTGGCCGGACATCCCGAGGTGGAGAAGGTTTTCTACCCCGGACTGGCTGGCGCCGAAGGGCATGAAGTCGCTGCCACGCAAATGGTCGGTTTCGGCGGCTTGCTGTCATTCTGCCTGCGAGGCGACGAGGAGCGCGCAAGAAAGCTCGCGCAGCGCACTCGCCTGTTCATCGAGGCGACGAGTCTTGGCGGTGTGGAAAGCCTGATCGAACACCGCGCCTCCATCGAGGGTGAACATCGCCGTTCCCCGGACAACCTGCTCCGCCTTTCCATAGGGCTCGAGCACGTGGATGACCTGCTCGCGGATCTCGAGGCGGCGATCGCCTCGCTCTGAATACACTGACGTAATGACGAAATCGCAAGACTGAAGAAGGACACGAAAATGAAGGCTTTGAAGATGCACACGACCCGAACCCGCAGGGCCATGCCGGTGACAGCCCTGCTGGCCGGCCTGCTGGTTGGCCTGCCGGCCAGCTTCGCGACCCAGGCCGATGACTCGGCAACGGCCGACGGCCTGAGCCTGGAACTGATCATGCAGGATCCGGACTGGCTGGGTAATCGCCCGCTGAATGCCTACTGGCTGCCCGACAGCCGGCATGTCGCCTTCCAGAAGAAACGCGAGGGCGAAACCTTCTTCGATGACTACCGCCTGG
Organism: Gammaproteobacteria bacterium; assembly: GCA_033720895.1. Classification (NCBI taxonomy): domain Bacteria; kingdom Pseudomonadati; phylum Pseudomonadota; class Gammaproteobacteria; species Gammaproteobacteria bacterium. The sequence goes on along the minus strand of JAWWBS010000072.1, from coordinate 2,402 downwards.
ATACCGAATCCGGAGAGCTCGAAAGGCTTTCAGCAGCATCTGCTGCGGCAATGCCGGGCGCCGGTGGCAACTTCGATGCCGATCGCAGCGAGCGAGTGTTCGCGAAGAACGGCGACATCTTCGTCGCCTCGAATGGTGGCGAGCTGGTGCAACTGACCATGACCGCCGCCACCGAGTCGGCACCGTTCTTCATGGCGGACGGCAGCATAGCCTGGCAGGTCGGTAACGACTTCTACATCCATGACCGCGACAGCGGCCTCACGCGCCAGGCAGCGCAGTTCCTCAACGAGGACAAGCCCGACGAGGACAAGCGTGGCTTCGATTTCCTGCGCGACCAGCAGACGAGGCTGTTCAGCACCCTGCGTCGTGACAAGGAACATGCCGACAACAAGCAGGAGCAGGAGCTTGCGGCAAAACGCGAAAGCGGCAATCGCATGAACCCGCCGATCTACCTCGGTGCCGGCACCCGGACGGTCTCGACCAGCCTGTCGCCATCGGGACGCTGGATGATCGTCACTACCCAGCCGAAGAGCCATAACGGGGGTCGCAACGACAGCATGCCGCATTACGTTTCCGAATCGGGTTACGTCGAGAACCAGGCTGTCCGCACGCTGGTGGGTGAGAACGGTTACGCCGACACCACGGCGCACCTCGTTGACCTGTCCGACGGCACGGTGCACGCGCTGAGCAGCGCCCGCCTGCCCGGCATCAAGGACGACCCGTTCCGCAGCCTGCGTGCGTCCGCCGTTGAATACCATGTCGCCAATGGTGGCGATCGCCGCGCCGTGCAGAACGCGCTGAAAGCGCCGGAGAAGCGCGCTGTCGGCATCGAAGGCATCAAGTGGAACGAGGACGGCAGCGAAGTGGCCATCCAGTACCACTCGCGGGACAACAAGGACCGCTGGATCGCGACCGTGGATTTCGATGCCCGACGACTGGATTCGCAACACCGTCTGACCATCAACGAAGGCTGGATCAACTGGTATTACAACGAGTACGGCTGGCTGCCGGATGGCAAGACGCTGTGGTTCCTGTCGGAAGAGTCGGGTTACTCCCAGCTCTACACCCAGCGCATCGATCGTCGTCACCAGGCATTGACCCGCGGAGAGTTCGTGGTGTCCACGCCGTGGCTCGACCCGGCTGGCGAGTACTTCTACTTCGTTGCCAACGTCGACCGCCCGGGTACCTACCAGGTGCACCGCGTGCCTGCCGCTGGCGGCGCAATGGAACAGCTGACGACCATCGGCATCGAGCCAGACGAACGCCAGGACAGCGACGACAGGGTCTCGCCATTCATGCTGTCGCCGGACGGCAGCAAGCTCCTGTTCAAGCACGACTCGCCGACCCGCCCTGCCGAACTCTACGTGCAGGCAATGGGTGAGCCCGAATCCGCGCGACAGGTAACGCGTTTCACCAGCGATGAATTCCTGGCATACGACTGGCAGGCGCCGGAGATCGTGCAGGTGCCCTCGACGCATTTCGACGGCACGATCACGTCCCGCGTCTATACGCCCGACAACTTCGACAGCAGCCAGCAGTATCCGGCGGTGGTCTTCGTGCATGGCGCGGGCTACCTGCAGAATGCCCATGATGGCTGGTCGGGTTACTTCCGCGAGTTCATGTTCCACAACATCCTGGTACGCAAGGGCTACGTGGTGATCGACATGGACTACCGCGGCTCGCGTGGCTACGGCAGCGAATGGCGCACCGAGATCTACCGCCAGATGGGTCACCCGGAACTCGAAGACCTGCAGGATGGTGTCAAGTGGCTGGCAGAGAACAAGTCGGTCGATCCCGAGCGCGTCGGCATCTACGGTGGCTCCTACGGCGGCTTCATGACCTTCATGGCGCTGTTCCGTGCGCCGGGCGAGTTTGCAGCGGGCGCTTCACTGCGGCCGGTTACCGACTGGGCGCATTACAACCATGACTACACCTCGAACATCCTGAACACGCCGGAAGTGGATCCGCGCGCCTACGAGAAGTCCTCGCCGATCGAGTGGGCCGCAGACTACGACAACACGCCGATGCTGATTGCGCATGGCATGGAGGACGACAACGTGTTCTTCAAGGATTCGATCCGACTGGTGCAGCGGCTCATCGAACTGAAGAAAGAGAACTACACCATCGCGCCCTACCCGCTCGACCCGCATGGCTTCGACAACCCGGAGTCCTGGCTGGACGAGTACCGTCGGATCTACAAGCTCTTCGAGGAAAACCTCAAGTGACAAAAAAGCCCCGCGAAAGCGGGGCTTTTTCATTGCCATGACCCGACGGGTCGTCCTCTGTCAGCTCCTCAGCCCCACACCCCTGTTCAGCAGGAACATGGCGAACAGGTAAAGCCCGACGATGAATGCACCGATGATCAGGTAGGCCGTGCCGATGCCGATGTCCGACACGCCCAG
>JAWWBS010000071.1 GCA_033720895.1 Gammaproteobacteria bacterium | reverse complement strand
GCAAAAATGGATGTGCCGGAGGAGGACTTCAATTCCTACGCCACCCATCGCGGCGACCACCTGACGGCGCAGCGCGCGACTTTCGCCAATCCGAAACTGTTCAATGAAATGGTGAAGAACGAAGCGGGCGAGGTGCAGCAAGGTTCGCTGGCGCGACTGGAGCCGGAAGGCAAGGTCATGCGCATGTGGGAATGCATCGAGTCCTACATGGAACGCGGCCAGAACCTGATCATCGTCGCGGGCGCCGATTACGGCCAGGGCTCTTCGCGTGACTGGGCGGCCAAGGGCGTGCGCCTGGCGGGCGTGGAAGTGATCGTGGCCGAAGGCTTCGAGCGCATCCACCGCACCAACCTGATCGGCATGGGCGTGTTGCCGGTGCAGTTCGAGGAAGGCACGACGCGCAAGACACTCGAGCTCGACGGCACTGAGACCTATGACATCAAGGGCGACATCGACCCGGGTGCAAAGCTGACGTTGGTCATTCACCGCAAGGACGGCGAGGTCACGGAAGTTCCGGTGCTTTGCCGTCTCGACAGCAATGACGAATTGTCGGTGTACGAGGCCGGCGGCGTGTTGCAGCGCTTTGCCCAGGACTTCCTGGAAGCCGAAGCCGACGCTGCAGCGGCGAAGTAAGGACCCGATCAATGAGCCACAAGCCACAGATAAGGATTCCGGCCACCTACATGCGTGGCGGGACCAGCAAGGGCGTGTTCTTCAAGCTCGACGACCTGCCCGCAAGCGCACAGGTGCCAGGTGAAGCGCGGGACGGATTGTTCATGCGCGTGATCGGCAGCCCGGACCCCTACGGCAAGCACACCGACGGCATGGGCGGCGCAACGTCCAGCACGTCGAAGTGCGTGATCGTCTCGAAAGGTTCGCAGCCCGGGCATGACGTGGATTATCTCTACGGCCAGGTCGCCATCGACGAGGCCTTCGTCGACTGGTCAGGCAACTGCGGCAACCTGTCGAGCGCGGTGGGTGCTTTCGCCATCGAGAACGGCCTGGTCGATCCGGATCGGGTACCCGAGAACGGCCTGTGCGAAGTACGCATCTGGCAGGCAAACATCGGCAAGACCATCATCAACCGCGTACCGGTCACGAATGGCCAGGTGCAGGAAACCGGTGACTTCGAACTGGATGGCGTGACGTTCCCGGCTGCGGAAATCGTGGTCGAGTTCGTGAACCCGGTGGAAGAAGGCGCGGCGATTTTCCCGACCGGCAACGTGGTGGATGATCTCGACGTTGCCGGCATCGGCACTCTGAAAGCCACCATGATCGATTCCGGCATCCCGACGGTGTTCGTCAATGCGGCGGACATCGGCTACACCGGCACGGAACTGCAGGACGCCATCAACAACGATTCCGCAGCGCTCGAACGCTTCGAGACCATTCGCGCCCATGCAGCGGTGAAAATGGGCCTGATCGACAACATCGACGCCGCGAAGACCCGCCAGCACACGCCCAAGGTCGCCTTCGTTGCATCCGCCACCGATTACGTCGCGTCATCCGGCAAAGCCATCAAGGCCGGCGACATCGATCTCGTGGTACGCGCGCTATCGATGGGCAAGCTGCATCACGCCATGATGGGAACGGCTTCGGTAGCGATCGCCACCGCTGCCGTGATTCCCGGGACGCTGGTGCATGCGGCAGCAGGCGGAAAGCGGGAAGGCGAGCGTCGGCTTTCGGTGACCTTTGGTCATCCGTCGGGTACCTTGCGTGTCGGCGCGGAAGCGAAAGAGCTCGATGGCAAGTGGCAGGTTGAAAAAGCGATCATGTCGCGTTCGGCTCGAGTGCTCATGGAAGGCAGGGTCAGGATACCGGCAGGCAGTTTCTGACGATCATCCTTGCAGCAAGAAAAAAGCCCACGCTAGCGTGGGCTTTTTCATGTCAGTCCTGTTCGTCATCCTTGCGCTTCTTGCGAAACCAGAACCACCAGGCAACGAGCTCCAGGATCACCAGCACCGCAATGATGATGTAGAACATTACTTCTTCTTGGCAGCCGTCTTTTTCTTCTTCTTCGCCTTGGCGCGACGATCGATCGCACGCCAGCGCTTCAGTTCCGGACCGGTGTACTCGGCACCCGGACGGATCAGGCGATTGTTGGCACGCTGCTCCATGATGTGCGCGGCCCAGCCGGTGATACGCGACATGACGAAGATCGGCGTGAACAGTTCGGTCGGGATACCCATGAAGTGGTAGGCCGATGCCGAGTAGAAGTCGAGGTTCGGGAACAGCTTCTTCTCGTCCCACATGACCTTCTCGATGGCTTCGGAGACCGGGTAGAAGCGCTTGTCGCCAACTTCCTCACCCAGCTTGCGCGACCATTCCTTGATCACGACGTTGCGCGGATCGGAGGTGGTGTACACGCGGTGGCCGAAGCCCATGATCTTTTCCTTGTTGGCCAGCATGTCCTGCAGGCCTTCGGTCGCAGCTTCCGGCGTGCGGAACTTGCGGATCAGGTCCATCGCCGCTTCGTTGGCGCCGCCATGCAGCGGACCGCGAAGTGCACCGATGGCGCCGGTGACCGCGCTGTGGAAATCCGACAGCGTTGCGGTGATGACGCGCGCGGTGAAGGTCGAGGCATTGAACTCGTGCTCCGCATAGAGGATCAGCGAGACATCCATCGCCTGTACGTGCATTTCCTTCGGCTTCTTGCCGTGCAGCAGGCTGAGGAAATGACCGGCTATCGAATCCTGCTTGGACTCGGTGTTGATGCGCTTGCCTTCCTGGTGGAAGCGCCACCAGTACACGACGATGCCCGGGAAAGCGGCGAGCAGGCGCTCGGCAACCTTCATCTGGTTGGAGAAGTTGGCCTTCTCCGGCTCGAGGTTGCCCAGCATGGAGCAGCCCGTGCGCATCACGTCCATCGGGTGCGTGTTGGCCGGGATCTTCTCCAGGGTGTCACGCAGTTCCTTCGGCAGCTTGCGCATCTTCATCAGGCGACGCTTGAAGGAAGACAGCTCGCTCTTGTTCGGCAGGTGGCCGTGCAGCAGCAGGAAGGCGATTTCTTCGAACGTGCCCTTGTCGGCCATGTCGTAGATGTCGTAACCGCGGTAGGTCAGGCCTGCGCCGGACTTGCCGACCGTGCAGATCGCGGTTTCGCCTGCGCTCACACCGGCGAGGCCGCCGGCTTTCTTGTTCTTGTCAGCTTTCGATGCTGCCATGGTGTTGCTCCTGTTATTTATTGCTTTCTGTTATTGCTTTCTGTTCTTGTCGTGATTGCTTCTATTTCTTGGAGAAGAGCTCGTCGAGCTTTTCTTCGTACGAGTAATAGTCAAGGTGCTGGTACAGCTCGTCACGCGTCTGCATGATGTCGACGACATCCTGTTGCGTGCCACGCTCCAGCGTTGCCATGTAGAACATTTCCGCGCCCTTGTTCATGGCGCGGTAGGCGCCACAGCAGAGCAGCTGGATGTCGACGCCGACCGAGGCCAGCTCGTCACGCGTGAACAACGGCGTCTTGCCGAACTCGGTGATGTTGGCAAGGATCGGCACCTTCACCGCCTGCTTGAATTCCTGGTATTGCTCCAGCGTCGCGACCGCTTCCGGGAAAATCATGTCGGCGCCGGCGTCGACGCAGGCGAGTGCCCGCTCGATCGCCGCTTCCATGCCTTCGGAGGCGAGCGCGTCGGTACGCGCCATGATGACGAAGTCGTCGTCCGTCCTGGCATCGACAGCCGCCTTGACGCGATCGACCATTTCTTCCTTCGAGACAATGGCCTTGCCGGGGCGATGGCCGCAGCGCTTCTCGGCGACCTGGTCCTCGATGTGCATGGCGGCAGCGCCCGCCTTGATGAAGGAACGCACGGTGCGGGCGATGTTGAACGCGCCACCCCAGCCCGTGTCGGCGTCGACCAGCAGCGGCAGGTCACAGACGTCGGTAATGCGGCGAATGTCGACCAGCACGTCTTCCATGGAGGAGATGCCGAGATCCGGCATGCCCAGCGAATTCGCGGCAACGCCGCCACCGGACAGGTAAATGGCATGGTGACCAACATTCTTCGCCATGCGGGCGGTGTAGGCGTTGATGGTGCCCACCACCTGCAAGGGGGCGTGTTCGGCAACGGCGGCGCGGAATTTCGCGCCTGCGGAGATCTGCGACATGGTGCTCCTCGATGGCTGCTCTGATCTTGCATAGGGCCGCCAAGCGGGGCGACCAAAAGAGGCGGAATTTTACCCGAGAAGGGGCTTCAGAGCCATTGCTGGCGCTGTTTGTGGGCAATCCGGAAGGGATTCGCGGCGAAATTCGGGGAAACAAGGCGGAAATGCCGCGAACTCGGAACAGCCAGGTGGGTCAGGCAACCTCCAGTTGCCAGCGCCAGACGGCCTCGCCGGGCGCAGCGCCGGGCGCGTCCTTCACCGGCGCCCCCTCGAAGCCAAGGCTCTCCAGCAGGTTGACCGAGGGATCGGCTTCCAGCCCGTCACCGGAACGGCTGCCTGGCGCCAGGGAATGTGCTTGAACGCGCCGGGTGCCGGGGTGGTGCCTGGCCAGGTCGACCAATGCTGTGGCGTATTCCCTCGCCAGGCCTCGGCCGCGGTAATCCGGGACGATGGCATAACCGAACTCGATCACGCCGTCAGCCGCCTGGAACAGGCCACCCTCGGCGACCAGGCTGTCGTTTTCCTTGAGAATGCCCAACCACATGCAGAACGGCGGGTGCGGCGGAATGACATCCAGCTGGGTGACAGCATTCTCCAGGCCTTCCGGGAATACCGGCCAGGCTGGCGGAATGGTGATGCCGAGGAGCTCGGCGAGACCCTCAAGGCCCGCGCTGCGCACCTGTCGCAGGACATCGCTGGTGGCTGGAACCAGCCGCAATGATGGGGTTTCGATCATGCCCGCCATCCTCCCTGGGACTTGCTATAGACCGGGAAGCATAGTTGATGAGTCGACCGTCGACCGGATTTTCGTGCGCCTGCCGCGCAGGCATCACGCCATGGTCTGGTTCGGGCGACCGCGCAGGTAGCGCCGGAAAGCGCGAGCCGTCAGCGGCTTGCTGTACAGATAGCCCTGGCCCTGGTGCACACCCTGGCGCTCCAGCCATTCGGCCTGCGCTTGCTGCTCGATGCCCTCGGCCACGATATCGAGCTTGAGAGACTTGGCCATGTCGATGATGTGCGAGATCACGTGGCTGGTCACGGCTTCGGCGCCAATGGCATCGACAAAGGTCTTGTCGATCTTCAGCGTGTCGATCTCGAACGTTTCCAGGTAGGACAGACTCGAGTACCCGGTGCCGAAATCGTCAATGGCCACCTTGTGACCGCGTGCCCGGAAGTCCCGGATGTGGGCCCTCGCCGCCTCGTCGTTGATCAGGGCGCGCTCGGTGATTTCCAGCTTGATGGCATGGCTCGGTACCTTCGCCGTGGCCAGTCGTAGCGCCAGCTGCTGTCCAAAGCCAGGGTCTTGCAGGTCGTCACTGGAGAGATTCAGGTTGATCTTCAAGCCGGGATTGAGCTTGAGCAGGGCCGGCAGGTCAGCCAGCAGGCTGTCCATCACCGCCAGCGTGACGTCAGGCATCAGGCCCTCGCTCTCGGCCACCGGCAGGAACATGTCGGGGTTGATCAGGCTGCCATCCTCGCGCATCAGGCGGGCCAGGGCCTCCGCACCCACGCATTCGCCCGTGGCCAGGTCGACGATCGGCTGGTACCAGGCGGTGATGTCGCCGCGGCTGATGGCGTCGCGCAGCTCGCTGCGCAGGCTCAACTGGTAGCGCAGCAGGATCACGATCCCCAGCAGCCACAGCAGGCTGAGACCGCCGCCCACGGCCGCGGCGGTGCGGATCAGGCTGTTCTGGCGATGCCAGAAGCCATCGGCAGGCTCGACCACCACGACATCGATAGGCAGCATCCTGCCCAGCGAAAAGCGTGACTCGATACGCTCCTCGGCCTGGTCCAGGCGCACACCCGGGGGAATGGCATCCAGCGGCGGCAGGACGGCATCCGGCGGATTGCTGGTCAACATCAGGTTTTCCAACCACAAGCCCGCGGCCTGCTGGCCAGTCAGTCCGGCATCAACGAAAAACCGAGGGTCCATGGCGATGTCATGGTTGCCGAAGCGCATCAGGAACAGTTCGACGCCAGCCACGCTCGTGTGTCGGGACGGCCACCAGGCAATCAGGCCGGACGGATAAATGCGATCTGCCTGCGGCGGTTTCAACGCCGTTCCCTGCGCCAGCCCCGTCGCGCAAAGGCGCTCATCTGCCCGCCAGTGTCCGATGGACTTGATCCAGGGATGCTGCATCGCAGCCGCTTCCATCTCGGCAAAATGCGCGGCCGAACACCGCTCGACCTCGAGCTCGTCGAGAGCCAGCAACGTGTTCCTGGCTTCCAGCACGATGCGCTCGGTGCGCTCGGCGATGCCGCGAGCCAGCTCGGTGATCTGGGTGTTTTCCTCTTCGAAAGCTTCGCGCCAGGAAATCCAGGCCGTCGCCCCGATCAGGGCCAGCGTGCCGCCAATCGCCAGCAGGGCCGCTGCCACGAGAATCCGTTTGCGGCGATTCATTGCAAGCGGCATCTTCGGCTGGCCCGTCAATCAGCCGATGCGGATCACGGTGCGGCCAATCTGCTTGCCATCAAGCAGCGGGCGAAATGCGCTCGCCAGCTCGTCGAATGGCAGTTCCTGCGCAACGATGGCGTCCAGCTTCGCGGGCTTGAGATCGCTGCCGATGCGCTTCCAGATGTCGAGGCGCAATTCGCGAGGCGTCGCCATGGAGTTGATGCCCAGCAGGTTCACGCCGCGCAGAATGAACGGCATGACCGTGGTTTCCAGTTTGTGGCTGCCGGCCAGGCCGATGCTGGCAATCGAGCCCCACCAGCTGGTGGTGCGTGTCAGCCAGGTCAGCATCTCGCCGCCGACATTGTCGACCGCGCCCTGCCAGCGAGCTTTTTCCAGGGGACGCTTGCCGTAATCGATGTCCTGGCGCAGCAGGACGCTGCTGGCACCCAGGGCCTTGAGGTAGTCGATGGAATCCTGCTTGCCGGTTACCGCAACGACTTCGTAACCGCGACCCGCGAGCATGTTGACCGCCAAGGAACCGACGCCACCGGTGGCGCCTGTCACGACGACAGGACCACCGTCCGGATTGACGCCATTGTGCTCCATGCGATGGATGGCCAGCGCAGCCGTAAAGCCTGCGGTTCCCAGCATCATGGCTTCACGGGTCGTGAATCCTGCCGGCAGTGGAATGACGCCATCGGCAGGCGCGCGTACAAACTCCGCATAGCCGCCATCGCGGTCTTCGCCGAGGCCACAGCCTGTCACCACGACGGCATCGCCTGGCTGGAAGCGCTCGTCGGAACTGCTTTCGATGACACCCGCCACATCGATGCCGCCGACCAGGGGAAAGCGGCGCAAGATCTTGCCCTCGCCGGTCGCCGCGAGGGCATCCTTGTAGTTCACATCGGAATACTCGGCGCGAATGACGACTTCACCCTCGCTGAGATCCTCGATACCCAGCGTCTCGAAAGCAGCCGTCACCTGGCCGTCGTTGTCATGAATGCGATAGGCGCGGAAGGCCTCGGTCGTGCCTGTCATCGGATCACTCCAGTAACAATTCCGGGAAGGAGTGACGATTGTCTCATACGCGGCGGGAGGCTTGAAACGGGTTGGCAATCAGTAGCTTGCAGCCAGGGAAGCGTTCACCGCATCATGAATTCCTCGATCAGGATCTTCTGGACATCGATGTCGACGCTGTCCGGATCGACGATCCGGTCGATGCTCCAGCCACCTTGCACGCCACGCGCCTCGAAGCCGGCAAGATTGACCATCTTGCGCGGCCACACCAGTTTGCCCGCCGGGTCCCGGACCAGCAAAAGCACGGGTTTCAGGCGGTTGGATTCCTGCGAGGAAACCACGATGCCAAGATTGCCGTTCACCAGTCGCACCAGGCTCGAAAGCGGGTAGATGCCGAGATGGCGAATGAAACTCTCCACCAGCTCGCGGGAGAAATGACTGCCCACCCGCTTGTGCAGACGCGTCAGTGCGACCGAGGGTGACAGGGCAGCCTCGTAAGGCTTGACGGTGATCATGGATTCATAGGCATCGACCACGCTGACGAGCTGCACGTGCGGCAGGATCTGGCCGCCCCTCAGCCCATCGGGATAGCCACTGCCATCGAGTCGCTCGTGGTGCCAGCGCACGATCTCGACGACGCGTGGATCGTGTTGCTCATCTGACGCCAGCAGCCCCGCGGCATACGCCGAATGCTTGCGCATGAGTTCGAACTCGGCCCTGCTCAGCGTGCCGGGCTTGTCGAGCAGCCACTGGGGCACGCGTGACATGCCGATATCGTGCAGCATGCCGCCCGCGCCGACGACGCGTTGCAGATCCTCGTTCCAACCCAGGTGGCGGGCGAAGTTGATGGCCATGACCGAGACGTTCATGCAATGCGAGGCTATGTGCTCGTTCTGGGAACGCATCAAGGTCATCCACTGGGCGTTCTGTGGATCACGTTGCACTGCCTCGACCAGCCCGCCAACGACCTCGCTGGCCGCTTCCTGGCTGACCGCTTGTCCCTGCCGACTGCTTTCCAGGACGTTGCCAAGGCGTTCGCGCGTCGTTTCCACCGTGTCCTTGAGCCGGGCCAGGGTGTCGCGCAGTCGGGCGGCACCCTTCCATTCCTCGAATTCGACAGTGATCTTCCGGACACGACCGGCATGTATGCGGCTCAGGGATTGTTGCAGTACAGCCTGGACATCGGTGGCCTGGGAGCTGCGCAGATCATCGACGAAAACGAAACGGGACACCTCTCGCAACCGGGCGAGGTCATCTTCTGCCTCGATCAGGAACCCCTGGAAAAGGAAGGGGGATTCCAGCCAGGGGCGGTCCAGTTCGGCAACGTACATGCCGAGGCGCAATTCGTTGGTTGTCAGCTTGATCTTCACCAGCGCCATCCGTGGCTTGTGGTTCGGGTCGATCATTCTGGCCCGCGTCGCTGCTGACGGTTGACTGGAGAAACCCTGAAAGCGGAATGCAGACGACCAGAAATATCGGGTGATCAACCCCATTTTCCAACCGCTTTGCGGCAGCGCTTGCGGCAATTCCCTAGGGATGCAGCACATGCCGACACCGATACTGGTGGCCCTGCGCGAGACAACACGGATGGAGGTCGCATGATCGAAGGAAGGGGTGATTCGGTTCCAGGACAATGGGTCAGTCGCAAGCGCTTCACGAAGTTCGCCGTTGCCTTGCTGCGTCCGGTAATCAGGATCCTGCTACGCTATGGCATGTCCTATCCCGAGATGAACCAGATCACGCGCTGGCTGTATGTCGATATTGCGATGCGCGAAAGGGAATTCTTCATTCCGCGCCGCCGACGCCAGTTCAAGGCGCGCGTCGCCTGCCTGACCGGGCTGTCGCGCAAGGAAGTCCTGCGGCTGGTGTCCGCACCGCCACCCGAGGAAAATCGCCATGTGCGGCTTGGCAACCGGGCGGCTCGCGTACTGGCTGGCTGGTTGAACGATCCGCGGCTGCAGGATGAGCGTGGCCGCATCCGGCGCATTCCGATCAAGCCCGCGAGCGATGCGCCACGGTCGGCGCCGAGTTTCTTCGCTCTCTCGCAAGGCCACAGCGGCGACATTCCGCCCCGCGCCATTCTCGACGAACTGGTGCGCAGCGGTAACGTGAGGCTGGTTGGCCGGAACGAGGCCGAGGTCGTGGAAGGCTTCTACCAATTGACGCCACTCGACGAGTCACAGCTGCAGGCGGCCAGCCGCTTGCTGCGGCCCTGCTTCGAAAACATCGAGCGCTGCCTGGCTGCCGCGCCACGATCAGCAGCACGAACCGGGTCCGCGCGAGGAGACACTGCCAAGCACCTCGCCTGAGCGGCACTGCAAATGAAAAGGGCGGCCCGTGGGCCGCCCTTCCT
>JAWWBS010000070.1 GCA_033720895.1 Gammaproteobacteria bacterium | reverse complement strand
TCAGACAGGAAAGGTCATCGCAAAAATCTATCGTGTTCTTGCAAGAAGCGAAAGTTGCAGTGCGGCACTGCGTCACGTTTTCGGGGAGAGGTTGCCGAGCAGGTAGCCAAGCACGGCGAGCGTGCCGCTGAAGACAGGCAGATACTGGTACAGTCGCACCCCTTCATCGCTGAGCGCGGCGGTCAGCTGCAAGGCAAGCATCCCGCAAAACAGCAGCGCGAGGGACAGCGAGGCGGCGAACTTCAACCAGTTGGGCGTCTGGCGCTTCAATAACGGCAACCAGCCATCCGGGTTTGCAGCATGCCGCAACTGCAGGCATCGAATCGGTACTGCCACCAGCAGCAACACGCTGGCCAGCATCAGTGCGATCAACAGCACGGGCAGGTCGGCACCGCTGCCGCCGGTGAACAGCGACATCAGCGCCACGCAGGACAGCAGCAGGACCAGGGCATTGAAACTGAGGAACAATCCGCGCATCGCATTCTCCGTTCTAAAAAAAGCCCCGCATCAAGCGGGGCTTTTCGTCAGCTCTTGATTACGCAGCAAGTTGCCGCAGTACGTAATGCAGGATGCCGCCGTGCTGGACGTACTCGACTTCCTTCGGCGTATCCAGGCGTACATCGACCTTGAACTCGGTCGTCTTGCCGTCGTCAGACGTCGCCTTGACGGTGACTTCCTTGGCATTGCCATTGTCCAGGCCGGAGATGTCGAAGGTTTCCTTGCCCGTCAGGCCGAGCTTGTCGGGACCATCGCCATCCTTGAACTGCAGCGGGACCACGCCCATGCCGATCAGGTTGGAGCGGTGGATGCGCTCGTAGCTCTTGGCAATGACCGCACGAACGCCGAGCAGCAGCGTGCCCTTGGCCGCCCAGTCGCGCGATGAACCGGTGCCGTATTCCTCGCCGGCAATCACGACCAGCGGCGTGCCTTCGTCCTTGTACTTCATTGCAGCATCGAAGATGTCCATCTGTTCTCCGGACGGGATGTGCGTGGTGACGCCACCCTCGGTGCCCGGGGCCAGCAGGTTGCGCAGGCGGATGTTGGCGAAGGTGCCGCGCATCATGACTTCATGGTTGCCGCGACGCGAACCGTAGGAGTTGAAGTCCTTCGGATCGACACCGTGCTCCTGCAGGTAACGACCGGCCGGGGAGTCCGGCTTGATCGAACCGGCCGGGGAGATGTGGTCGGTGGTGACCGAGTCGCCCAGCAGCGCCAGCAGGCGTGCGCCGGAGATGTCGCTGACGCCAGCCACGTCCTTGGTCATGCCTTCGAAGTAGGGTGGGTTCTTGACGTAGGTCGAATCCGGCCAGGTGTAGATGTCGCCTTCCGGCGTGTCGATGGCAATCCAGTTCGGGTCGCCCTTGAACACGTCGCTGTACGACTTGTTGAACATCTTGGAGTTGATGTTCTTGGCAATCATGTCCTGGATTTCCGTCGGCTGCGGCCAGATGTCCTTCAGGAACACGTCGTTGCCGTCCTTGTCCTGGCCCAGTGCATCGTTCTGCAGGTCGACGTTCATCGAACCGGCCAGTGCATAGGCAACGACCAGCGGCGGCGAGGCCAGGAAGTTCATCTTCACGTCCGGGTGGATGCGACCTTCGAAGTTGCGGTTGCCGGAAAGAACCGACGTCGCAACCAGCTGGTGCTCCTGGATGGCCTTGGAGATTTCCGGACGCAGCGGTCCGGAGTTGCCGATGCAGGTCGTGCAGCCGTAGCCGACGACGTTGAAGCCGAGGGTTTCGAGATCATCCAGCAGGTCGGCAGCGACGAGGTAGTCGGTCACGACCTTGGAACCCGGTGCCAGCGACGTCTTCACCCAGGGCTTGACGGTCAGGCCCTTGGCGGCGGCATTGCGTGCAAGCAGGCCGGCACCGATCATCACGGCCGGGTTGGAGGTGTTGGTGCAGGAGGTGATCGCCGCGATAACAACCGCGCCGTCGTTGAGGTTGAAGGACTGGCCGTCCATCTCGACAGCAGCAGTTCCAGGTGCCTCCTGGTTGCCCTGCGAGCCGACTGCGGTCGAGCCGCCTTCGCCTTCGAAGCTGGCTTCGCCGTTGGTCTTCTTCTCGCGCTCGGTGATCATCGGCTGCAGGTGCTTGTTGAAACTCTTCTGTGCATCGGTCAGCTCGATGCGATCCTGCGGGCGCTTCGGGCCGGCAATCGACGGCACCACGGTGCCCATGTCGAGTTCCAGCACGTCGGTGTAATCAGCCGGCTTCTCGCCGTCTTCGCGCCACATGCCCTGGGCCCTGGCGTATTCCTCGACCAGCTTGCACTGTTCCTCGGAACGACCGGACAGCTCCAGGTAACGGATGGTTTCGCCGTCAATCGGGAAGATGCCGACCGTGGAACCGAATTCCGGCGACATGTTGCCGAGCGTGGCACGGTCGGCCAGCGGCAGGTGCTTGAGGCCATCGCCAAAGAATTCGACGAACTTGCCGACCACGCCTTTGTCGCGAAGCATTTCGGTGACGGTGAGCACGAGGTCGGTTGCGGTCGCGCCTTCCGGCAGCTGGCCGGTCAGCTTGAAGCCGATGACCTGCGGGATCAGCATGGACACCGGCTGGCCGAGCATGGCCGCTTCGGCTTCGATGCCACCCACGCCCCAGCCGAGCACGCCCAGGCCGTTGACCATGGTGGTGTGGGAGTCGGTGCCAACCAGGGTATCGGGATAGGCGACACCATTGTTGTCGAACACGACGCGAGCCAGGTGCTCGATGTTCACCTGGTGAACGATGCCGGTGTTCGGCGGGACGACCTTGAAGTTGTCGAAGGCAGTCTGGCCCCAGCGAAGGAACTCGTAGCGCTCGCGGTTGCGCTCGAATTCGATGTCGTTGTTCTTCTTCAGGGAATCGGCGGAACCGTAGGAATCGACCTGCACGGAGTGGTCGATGACCAGCTCGGCCGGCGACAGCGGGTTGATCTTCGATGCATCACCGCCGAGGTTCTTGACCGCATCGCGCATGGCAGCGAGGTCGACCACGGCCGGCACGCCGGTAAAGTCCTGCATGATGACGCGCGCCGGGGTGAAGGCGATCTCGGTGGCCGGCTTTGCCTTGGCGTCCCAGTTGGCCAGCGCTTCGATGTCGGATTTGGTGATGTTCACGCCGTCTTCGTGGCGCAACAGGTTCTCGAGCAGCACTTTGTGGGTGAAGGGCAGGCGGGAAACCTGGTGGGAATCCTCCAGCGCCTTCAGGTTGAAGTAGCTGTACTCTTTGGCGCCGACTTTCAATGTGGCGCGGGTCTTGAAGCTGTCCGACATGGGGGCCTCCGACTAGGGACGAGATACGGGTTTTCAGGTGGGCGACTCGCTGCAACGTGTTGCCCTGCAAAGCCCGCCATTATACGGATTCAAACGGTCGTTCTCCATGGCGGAGGCCGCTTTTCGGCACGCAAAAATCGACGGGGCAGGCCTTTTGCCGCGTACTCAGAGCTGGGCAGCAAGCCCGCGCGCCGTATCGACCAGGCGGCGACGCTTGAACAGCAGCGTCCAGCGCGAGCCGCCGGTCTGCTCCCACAGGAAGGCGGCCCGAATGCCCGCCAGCAGCAGGGCACGTACCATCTTCACGGTTTCGGGGTTTTCCAGTCGTGCCGGCTCGCCACGGACCATGATGCGGGGTTCCAGGGTGCCGATGGTGGTCGAATAGAGGTCCGCGAGACTGCTCAGGACGTGGGTATCCCAGTGCTCGAAATGGGACTTCTGCTGCGCCGCCCGTTCGAGGCCTTCACGCAGGCGCGACATCAATTCCGGGCGTTTCCCAAGCGTCCTGGCATGGGCCAGCAGGCTGACCACATACCGCGCAGCACGCATCTCCTGTTCGTCACCGCCCGCACCCAGCATGCGCGCGAGCGACTCCAGGCCGGTCCTGAGATTGCGCACGCCACCGAAGACCTGCGGCACGTCCGCTGCCTCGAAAACGAACAGGGAGCCGAGTGCGACGTCCCGCTCCGTCTCGTCCTGCCGGCCGGTCCAGGCCGTCTGGTCGACCAGGCGGGCAGCCTGGAAGACGCCGGCCAGGGCCAGGACCCGGTCTTCGAACGCGTGTCCCTTCATGCGGCCTCGCTGCGGGTATTGAAACGCCGGGTAATGACCCCACCGCCCAGGCATTCCTCGCCCTCATAGAGGACGACGTACTGGCCCGGGGTGATGGCGCGCTGGGCGGCCGTGAAAACCAGTTCGCCACCATGCTCGTCCAGGCGCGTCAGCTGACAGGCCTGGTCGGCCTGGCGATAACGCGTCTTGGCCATCAGCTCGCGGCCGACACCCGGGACCGTACGGACCCAGTGCGGCTTTTCGAAGGCCAGTGCGTCATGGTGCAGCAGGGGGTGGTCGTGGCCCTGGGCGACCACCAGGGCATTGTCGGACTCCTGCTTGTCGACGACGTACCAGGGATCGTCCGAGGCATCCTTCAGGCCGCCGATCATCAGTCCCTTGCGCTGTCCCAGGGTGTAGTAGGAGAGACCTTCATGTTCACCGACGACTTCGCCTTCCGGCGTGCGCATCGGTCCTGGCTTCACGGGCAGGTATTTTTTCAGGAACTCGCGGAAATCACGCTCGCCAATGAAACAGATGCCGGTCGAGTCCTTCTTGTCGTGATTGACGAAGCCGTGTCGCGCTGCAAGGTCGCGTACCTCGTCCTTTTGCAGCTCGCCCAGCGGGAACAGCGTCTTGCGCATCGCCGCCTGTGGCACCGCATGCAGGAAATAGGTCTGGTCCTTGCCCTGGTCGGCCGCTTTCAGCAGGCGTGATTCGTTCTCGCCGTGTTCGACCCGGGCGTAATGACCGGTCGCGATCCAGTCGGCACCCAGGCGCAGGGCGTAATCCAGGAAGGCCTTGAACTTGATCTCGGAGTTGCACAGCACGTCCGGGTTGGGCGTGCGGCCTGCTTCGTATTCCTCGAGGAAGTAGGCGAACACGCGTTCCTTGTATTCCTCGGCGAAGTTCACCTTGTGGATGGGAATGCCGATGGCAGCGGCGACCTGGCGGGCGTCCTGGAAATCCTCGGCGGCGGTGCAATAGGCATCGTCGTCGTCCCAGTTGTCCATGAACAGGCCATGCACGTCATAACCTTGTTCCTTGAGCAACAGCGCGGTGACCGAGGAATCGACCCCGCCTGAAAGACCCACGATCACACGTTCGGCAGCCATACCGCGCTCAACCATCGTCCGACGCGTCGGAGAAGAAGCCCTGGCCCATGTCTTTCAGGGTGTCCAGCGGATAACGCTTGCCGGCAAGGTAGTCGTCGATCCCGCCAAGCACCATCGGGCTGCGCAGCTCGCTCGCGCGTTCGGCAAGTTCCTCGCGGGTCAGCCAGTGCGTGGCGATGATGCCGTCATCCAGCTGGGCGTCGCGGTCCTCGGTGACGGCGCGACCGAAGAAATTCACGCGCAGGAACGTCAGGTCGCCCTTGGGCGTCTTCCAGAGATAGATACCCGTGATCCCGTCCGGACGGAATTCGCAGCCGGTTTCCTCTTGCACTTCGCGAATCGCCGCATCGACGAGGGTTTCCTCGTCCTCCAGGTGACCGGCGGGATTGTTGAGCACGATACGGCCGCGGACGTCTTCTTCGACGACCAGGAATTTCCTGTCTCGTTCGATGACGGCGGATACCGTCACCCGGGGTGAAAAGCGCATCGTTATCGCGTCCTTACTCGGGGAACCTGTCCGTGAAAAATACCTCTTCCATTGCCAGCTGGCCACCGCGCGGCCAGGGCTCCTGGGTTGCCTTGCCGATGCAGATCATCAGGCAGATTTCGTGATCTTCCGGGAGCCGCACCAGGTGGCCGACACGCTTGAAGTCGAAGCCGTCCATGGGGCAGCTGTAATATCCCAGCGACTGTGCCACCAGCATGATGGTCTGCGCCGCTATCGCACAGGAACGCATGCCTTCGTCGCGCTGCATCTGCTCGTCCTTGGCGTAGAAGTCGTGGATGTTCCTGAGCAGGCTTTGCTGGATGGGTTCCGGTGCATTCTTCCAGTAACGCGCAGGCGACTTCTGCCAGGCCAGCTTGTCGTAGGCCAGCAGCAACAGGGTGGAGGCATCGGTAATCTGTCCCTGGCCCCAGGCAGCCTGCTTGATCTCTTCGCGAATCTCGCGATCGGTGATGTTCAGGAAGCGCCAGTGCTGGATGTTGAACGCGGTGGGCGACAGCAGCGCGGATTCCATGATCGTGCGCAGGTCGTCCTCGGGCATCACATGCTCGGGATCAAAGAACTTCATCGACCGTCGTTGGCGGACAGCCTCTAGTACGTCCACTGCAACCTCCTTGCGGGGTGTCTTGCCGGGCGGTGCGGTTCAGATGCCCAGTTGACGGGATTCGATCTCGGGCTGGGATTTTTCCCAGATGGTGTCGAACAGCTTGAGTTTCTCGCGCGCACCCATCGGATCGTGCGTGTCGGCCGTGCCTTCCCAGCGGGTCGACAGCTTGCGGTAGAGCAGACCGGTCTCGTCGGCAATCAGGAAACCCTCGCCCATGTCGAGGTAATCCCGATGCGGCTTGCGAACCTGCACGAAGGTCGACAGGCGGCGTGACAGCTCGATCAGGCGATGACCTTCCTTGGTGGCACGGGTGGCATCGACCAGCAGGATGCGAATCATGACCTGGCCACCACGGGTAGCCAGTGCCCGTACCGCGTCCAGGAAGGCCGGGTCGTCATAGACCGCCGGATCCAGGTCGCGGCTGAAAATGGAGATGCGGCGGCTTGCCTGCTGCGCCAGTGCCACGGCCGCCGCACGGTTGTCGCTGGCGGTTTCCAGGCGCATGAAGGTGTCGCTGGTCTGCGAACCCAGCGTCTTGGGCGTCTTCGGCGTCGTTGGCTCGTCACTCATCGCGGGCACCTGCGCTGTTGGTGGTCAGGTCTCGTGTCATCCAGCGGTGCGGAATGTTGGCATCCATGAATTCCTCGCCGTGGGCGACAAAGCCGAAGCGCTCGTAAAACGGGATGGCATGAACCTGCGAGGCCAGCTTGACCGAGGCGTCGCCCCGTTTGCGCGCTTCTTCCACCAGCATTGTAAGGAGTCGGCCGCCAATGTCACGGCCACGGTGGGATTTCAGCACCGCCATGCGGCCGATCTTGCCGTCCGGCAGCAGGCGCGCGGTGCCGACCGGTCGGTCCCCGTCGAAAGCAAGCACGTGCAGGCATTCCTGGTCGCGGCCGTCCCATTCTTCCTCTTCGGAGACATTCTGCTCGACCATGAACACCGGCATGCGGACCGAGCGGATGGCCTCGATGTCGTCGGGCCATTCGGCTAGGCGAAATGCGATCTGGTTCAGGTCTGCGCTCATTCCGAATCTCCCGGTATCACGGGCTTGAGGGCACCGTGGTCGGCCAGCTGCAAGAGGAGTGAAAATGCTGCGTCGTCATCAAGCCATTTTCCGAAGCTGCCCGCCGGATAGAGTCGCCGAGTGCAGATCATTCCCAGCAGCTCGTCAAGCCCGCTTTCCTTGCCCTTTTCGAGGGTCCAGGCGTCGCCATCGATGAACAGGATCGTGTTTTCGCCGTCGTCCAGCCAGGTCATGCGGCTGCGGGAGTCCCGTTCGAAGTCCTGCGTGGCCAGCGCCGACTTCAGCGCTTCCGGGGACCATCTGTCTTCTGGCGCGGCCGTGGCCAACCAGGCCTTGGGCTCGGTCACGAAACGCCCGAACCAGCGATTCATCTCGGCATCATCCTGTTCCAGCGCCGAGCGCAGCAGGTCGCGGGCGCGCTTCAGCCCTGCATCCGACAGCTTGCCGTCCCGGCTATCTTCCAGCGACAGGTCCGCATCGCTGTACATGGTGTCGTCCTCGACGCGCTGCTGCACCAGCTCGACGAAATCCGAAATCATGTCCTGCAAGGCAGGAGCGCGGAAGCCGATCGACCAGGTCATGCAGTCGGAATCGAGCGCGACGCCGTCATGGGCCACGCCTGGTGGGAGGTAGAGCATGTCGCCGGGTTCCAGGACCCAGTCCGCTTCCGGCGTAAACGTCTTCAGCACCTTGAGGTCGATGCCCTCGATGATGCTCGGATCAAAGGACTCGGCAACCTGCCAGCGGCGCTTGCCGGCAGCCTGCAACAGGAACACGTCGTACTGGTCGGTGTGCGGCCCGACACCGCCGCCCTCGGCGGCATAGGAAATCATCAGGTCGTCGATGCGCCAGTTCGGGATGAAATTGAAATGCTCGAGAAAGTCAGCAAGGTCCGGCAGGTGCTTGTCCACGTCCTGTACCAGCAAGGTCCAGCCTTGCTCCGGCAGCTCGGCAAAGTCCCTGTCGGAGAAGGGGCCCTGGCGCAGTTCATAACGTTCGCTATCGTTGATGACAACGCGCGACTCGATGCCATCCTCGCAGGCCAGGCCAGCGAGTTCGTCAGCGCTCAGCGGAGTCTCGAAATCCGGAAAGGCGTTACGGATCAGCAGCGGCTTTTTCTGCCAGTGCTTCTTCAGGAATTCCTCGACGGCGAGTCCACCTAGCACCGAGTCATGCGCTCGTTGTGTCATGACTCCTCCTTCAGCGCACGACGGGATACTAGCTCGCGATAAGGAAATGCAAAGTCGAAGAAAAAAGGTTCCGAGTCCGACCCGACCTCGTTCACGAGCGTTTCCATTCGCTCCGAATAAGCGAGCAGGCGTGCTGCAAAACGGTCGACTTCCGCAGCTTCGCTGCGGATGCAGAAACTCGCGGAATGGCGTCGATCGGCTTGCTCATCATTCACATCAAGCTTGACGCCAAAGAATGGAACACCCAGGGAACCTTCGTTGAACGCGCTCAGGACAAGCTTCGCCCAGCCATGTCCTAGCTTGCATTCGACTGTCTCGGGATGGCGCGAAGACGGAAAACCGGTAAGGCTTTCTGCAAATTCTCGAAGCAGGCCAGGGCTGCCATAGAACTTTCCCACGCTTGACACGGCGCCATTGCTGGCAGTGACGACGAATTCCATCAGATCGTCGTCGTTCGGGTCCCACCAACAGGCTTCGATACCAATGAATGCGTCGCTTTGCGCCGCCATGATGCTGGTCAGATGTCCTTCGCCAGCTTCGCGGCGATGCCGATGTAGCTCGCCGGTGTCATGTCCATCAGACGCTTTTTGGCATCTTCCGGCAGGTCGAGCTTGTCGACAAAGGCACGCATCGCCGGACCGTCGACTTTCTTGCCGCGGGTGAGTTCCTTCAGCTTTTCGTAGGGCTGCTCGATGCCATAACGGCGCATGACGGTCTGGATCGGCTCGGCGAGCACTTCCCAGTTGTCATCCAGGTCGGCGGCCATGCGCTCCGGATTGGCTTCCAGCTTGGAGATGCCTTTCTGTGCCGAGGCATAGGCAATCACGGAATGACCGAAGCCGACACCGAGATTGCGAAGCACGGTGGAGTCGGTCAGGTCACGCTGCCAGCGCGACACCGGCAGCTTTTCGCCCAGGTGACGGAACAGGGCGTTGGCGATGCCGATGTTGCCTTCGGCGTTTTCGAAGTCGATCGGGTTGACCTTGTGCGGCATGGTCGACGAACCGATTTCGCCGGCAACGGTCTTCTGCTTGAAGAAGCCGAGTGCGATGTAACCCCAGACGTCGCGGCAGAAGTCCATCAGGATGGTGTTGTAGCGCGCGCATACGTCGAACAGCTCGGCCATGTAGTCATGCGGCTCGATCTGGATGGTGTAGGGATTGAAGCTCAGGCCCAGCGATTCGACAAAGGCTTCGTTTTCCTTGTCCCAGTCGATGTCCGGGTAGGCCGAGAGATGGGCGTTGTAATTGCCCACCGCGCCATTGATCTTGCCCAGCAATTCGATTTCTTCGAGCTGCACGCGCTGGCGCATCAGGCGATGCGCGACGTTGGCCATTTCCTTGCCCAGCGTCGTCGGCGAGGCCGGCTGGCCATGGGTGCGCGACAGCATCGGGATGTCGGCGTACTTGTGGGCCAGCGCGCGGATGTCTTCATTGATGGCATCCCAGGCCGGGTAGAGCACCTTGTCGCGCGCTTCCTGCAGCATCAGGGCATAGGACAGGTTGTTGATGTCTTCCGAGGTGCAGGCGAAGTGGAAGAACTCCGCGACTTTCTTGATCTCGGCATTGCCCTCG
>JAWWBS010000069.1 GCA_033720895.1 Gammaproteobacteria bacterium | reverse complement strand
CACGCCGTTCGTGAAGACCGGCAAGAGCATCAGCATCGGTCCGGACACCAAGGCCATCCCGACCGCAAAGGTCTCGCGCGATACCGGTGACTACCTGCACTGGAACGGTGGCAGCGACACCTTGTACTGGATGACCGGTCCCGAGCTGTTCTCCCGCTCGCTGGATGAAGCCTTCGCGTTTCTCGCTGACGGTGAAGAGCTGTCCGATGAACCGGCTGTCGGATTGGATATCGGATTCGATACGGCAACCGACAAGCCAGGCAGCAGGATTGCCCTCGTCGGCGGCCGAATCATCACCATGAACGGTGATGAAGTCATTGAACAGGGAACGGTGCTGGTGAACGGCAATCGCATCGAGGCCGTCGGTGCGAACATCGAGATTCCCGCCGGCTATGAAGCTGTCGATGTCAGCGGCAAGACCCTGGTACCGGGCTTCATCGATGTGCACTGGCACGGCGCCCAGGGTTCCAGCGAGTTCATCCCGGAAACCAACTGGGTGAACATGGCATCGCTGGCCTTTGGTGTGACCACGATTCACGATCCATCGAACGACACCAGCACCATCTTTGCCGCCGCCGAGATGGCGCGCGCCGGTGAGATCATCGCACCCCGCATCTTCTCGACAGGCACGATCCTGTACGGCGCTACCATTTCGATCACTGCCGAGGTGGACGACCTGGATGACGCCCTGTCCCATCTTCGCCGCATGAAAGCCGTTGGTGCATTTTCGGTCAAGAGCTACAACCAGCCACGTCGCGACCAGCGCCAGCAGATTCTCGAAGCCGGACGTCAGCTCGACATGCTGGTCGTGCCCGAGGGTGGCGCCCTGTTCCAGACCAACATGACCATGATTGTCGATGGCCATACCGGCATCGAACACTCCCTGTCGGTGGAAAATGTCTATGACGATGTCCTGCAGCTCTGGTCGCAGAACGATGTCGGCTACACCCCGACGCTGGGCGTTGCCTACGGCGGCATCATGGGCGAGAACTACTGGTACCAGCACAGCAACGTGCTGGAAAACGAGCGCCTGATGAACTGGGTGCCTTACGAGCGGGTCGCACCGCGTGCCCGCCGTCGCCCCATGGCACCGGAGGGCGACTACAACCACATCAAGGTAGCCGAAGCGACCAAGCAGTTGCTGGATGCCGGCGTGGACGTACAGCTCGGTGCTCATGGCCAGCGCGAGGGGCTGGCAGCGCACTGGGAGATGTGGATGTTCGACCAGGGCGGCATGAGTGCACTGGAAGTCCTGCGTGCCGGCACGCTTGCCGGTGCGAAGTACATCGGCATGGACGCTCACCTGGGTTCGCTGGAAGTCGGCAAGCTGGCGGACATCGCCATCCTCGACGCGAATCCGCTGGAAAACATCCGCAACACGGATTCGGTGTCACACGTGATGGTCAATGGCCGTCTGTATCGCACCGACACCATGGAAGAGATCGCCAGCGGCACCAGCAAGGCCGGACCCTTGTTCTTCAAGGACTGAAGCTGTCGCGATCATGAAAAAAGGCGCCGCAAGGCGCCTTTTTTTATTCCCCTCGACACGCACTCAATCGGCGTCGGATTCCTCGGGCTTCTTCATCTTCGCTTCCGGCGAGATCATCGTGCGATCGGAATCGAAAAGCTCCGGGATGACGAACTCGAATTCGTGGCGGTGCACGCGGACAAGGTCCCCGTGCTTCAACGGGTGTTCGGTGGTCACGCGCTGGTCGTTGACGAAGGTGCCGTTGACACTTCCCTCGTCACGGATCCAGAAGGACTGGCCGCGTCGCTCGATGGTCGCATGCCAGCGTCCGACCGTACGCTCGTCCACCACGATGTAATCCATGGAGGGGTCCGAACCCGAAACCCTGCCGATCACCGCGGGCTTCAGGCCCAGCTCGTAGCGCTTGATGTCGGATGGATCATAGACGTCATACAGCACGGCCGAGGGACCATGATCCTCGGTTTCCTTGCGGCTGGTGGTGCGCTTCAGGAAGCCCATGACCGCGTCGCCCCAGAAGATGCTCACGCCTACCGCGCCCAGCACCAGCAAGGCCAGGATCATCAGGATGACGCGCAGGCTGGAGGTTTCTTCCTCCTCGGCCTGGTCGCCAGGCTCGGCCGACCCGTCGGCCGTGTCGCTGTCAGCCTGGACAGTTGCCGGCTCGCGATAGACGATGCGTTCGGGTTCGTCGCCGCCAGCCGGTTCCGTCGGCGTCGTGAAATCCTCAGACCCGCTATCGGTGGAAGGCGAGCGGGAGAGGAAATCGCCCCTGTCCGATGACTGTTGTGCCAGGCGCCGCGGCGTGTCCAGCACGCGATCGATACGCCGCAGGACCGGTGCGATGTCTTCGGCCCGGATGGCCCGGAAATACTCCGCATCCGTTGCCTGCGCCACGCTTTGCAGCAACTGGAAATCGGCATTCTCGGTAAAGGCCACGGCGAATACGCGAATACCCTCATCAGCAGCGTCTTCGGCCAGGTCCTCGCGCAGCCATTGTGCTTTTTCGACATCCCTGGCCGGAACACCGGTGTCGATGATGCCGTCGGTCATCAGGATGATGGCCTTGTCCGCCTCCATGCGCCCGTTGAGACGGAGCTCGTAGAGACCGCGCTCTATCGCCGAAGCCGTATCGGTCCACTGGCCACTGAAATTCAGCCGATCCAGGCTGCTCAGCAGGACGTCCTTGTTGTCGAAGGTGACCTCGGTCAGCGGCTGCACAAGACGTGGCGAGCCATCGAAAATCACGATGGCAACGCGCGTGCCGCCCGCCTGGGCCCGGATGAAATCGGTAACCGCGGACACGCTGAGACGCGCCGGATCGTTCGCCCGCATGCTGCCCGAGTTGTCCAGCACCAGTACCACGTCGCGCTGGTCGGAGGCGTGCACCGGCAGCGACAACATGGCAACGAGTATCAAAAGCCCCAGCTTTCTCATGGTTCCTTCCGCTCCTTGCTTGTTTCCTCGTATCGCCCCGGCCGGACCGCGCGTCCTCGCGGCATTCCCCTATACCTGCAGGCGAACATGTACAATCCAGTTTAGCCGGAATTTGCGGGCACATGCCAAATCAAGCTCACGGATTGATGCCCGCCGGAGCACCCGGCAAGCCCGGGGAAATCAAGGAATCGACATGTCTCCCATCCTGGAAGTGAAAGATATCTTCAAGCGCTACCCCGGCGTGCAAGCCGTCGACGGCCTGAGCCTGGCCATCGAGCCGGGCAGCTGCTTCGGCTTGCTGGGCCCGAACGGCGCTGGCAAGACCACCACCATCGAGATCATCGAGGGGATAACCACGGCCAGTTCGGGCGAAATCCTCTACAAGGGTGAATCGCAGGGCCGCCGCTTCAAGCTGGAATCGGGCATCCAGTTCCAGTCCACCGCCCTGCAGGACAACCAGACGGTGCTGGAGACATTGCAGATGTTCGCGGACCTGTACCCGGGCGGGATGGCCATCGACGAGCTGGTTGAGCTGTGTTCGCTGGATGCCTTCATCGACCAGGATGCCCGCAAGGTATCGGGCGGCCAGCGGCAGCGGCTGCTGCTCGCCATCGCCCTGGTGAACGATCCGGATATCGTGTTCCTGGACGAGCCCACCACCGGGCTGGACCCCCAGGCCCGTCGCAACTTCTGGTCACTGGTGGAGCGCATCAAGGCGCGCGACAAGACCATCCTGCTGACCACGCACTACATGGAGGAGGCCTACATCCTCTGCGATCGCATTGCCATCATGGACCATGGCCGGATCATTGCAGAGGGTACGCCCCGTGAACTGCTGAAGAAGCATTTCAATGACAGCGTTCTCCAGTTGCCAGCCCGGCATGCGGCGGCGCTGGAATCGCTGCCCTACCCGCTGTACCGGCACGGCGAGTCGGTGGAGCTGCTGGTCAAGGACGTGAATGCCACCATCAAGCAACTGCTGGAATGCGAGATTCCGCTGGACGAGCTCATCATCCGTGAGCGCACCCTGGAAGACCTGTTCCTGGAACTGACCGGCAAGGAGCTGCGCGCCTGACATGAAACGCTTTCTCGCCATCTTCAATGCCCGCAACCGCGAGTTCATCCGCGACCGCTCGACCCTCGGCTGGAACATCATCCTGCCCGTGGTCCTCGTCATCGGTCTCGGGTTCATCTTCAGCGACGACAACAAGGCCATGTTCAAGGTCGCGGTGCTGCATCACGCGGCCAGCCTCGACACGCTGGACGAGCCGTTCCTGGAGACCCAGCACATCCAGTTCTTCACGGCTGAAGACCAGGTCACCGCGATCGAAAAGGTTTCCCGGCACCAGGTCGACATGTTGCTGGACCTGCGCGAATCACCACCGCACTACTGGGTGAATTCCAGCTCGCCGCGGGGCTACGTGCTCGAGCAGATGCTGCCCGCCGGGGACTACCGCAAGGAGCTCGCCGAGGGCCGCGAGGTGCGATACGTGGACTGGCTGGTGCCGGGCATCCTCGGCATGAACATGATGTTCTCCTGCCTGTTCGGGGTCGGATACGTCATCGTCCGCTACCGCAAGTCGGGCTTCCTGAAGCGCCTCAACGCCACGCCCTTGCGCGCCATCGAGTTCATCTCGGCGCAGGTGGCATCCCGCTTGCTGCTGATCATGGCCATTACCGTCGCGGTCTACATCGGTACGGACTTTTTCCTCGATTTCATGATGAACGGCTCCTACTGGCTGCTGTTGCTCGTCACCACGCTGGGAGCAATTGCCATGATTTCACTGGGCCTGCTGGTGGCGGCCCGCGTGACCAGCGAGGAACTGGCCGGTGGCCTGCTGAACCTGGTGACCTGGCCGATGATGGTGCTGTCCGGCGTCTGGTTTTCGCTGGAGGGCAGCCCGGAGATCGTGCAGTTCGCGTCCTACATCTTTCCGCTGACCCACATGCTGGAAGCCGCCCGCACGGTGATGATCGATGGCGGCGGCCTTGCGGAGGTGACCGTCAACATCGCGGTATTGCTTGGCATGACGGCCGTCTTCCTTGGCCTGGGCTCGCTCGCCTTCAAGTGGCGCGAAGACTGACTGGCGCCAGCAAGCATAAAAAAAGCCCCGCCTTGCGGGGCTTTTTCGTTCAGGCAAGAACCTCAGCTGGTCTTCTTCTTCGCAGCTGCCTTCTTCTTTGCCGCCGGCTTGTTGCCGGCCGGCCAGTCACCGAAAGGAAACGGCTTTTCCTCCGTGTTGAAGGTCAGGTAGGCCACGATCTGGCGCACGAATTCCGCCAGGCTGGCACCGAAGGACACCAGGCTCTCCTGGGTATGCCGCGTGAACAGCATCATCAGGAACTGGAATACCACTACAAGGCCGAGCACCACCGAAGTGGCCCACAGGATGGCACCGTACAGCACGATGAATACGAGGCGCAGCCAGGTATCCTGGGACTTGAGATTCTCTTTCAATTCGTCGGTATCGATCTGGTCATTCATTCTCTTGGCTCCTTCGTGCCCCCCTCTGGACACGATTTCATTATCCATGCAGACACAGCGTACCGCAAAGATTCCCTGCTTGTGCAGGACTGAAGAATGCTTTGCTTCATGGCAGGATATGGGGACGCAGCAACCCGATTTAAAGGGCAACACATGGACTTGATCGATATCGGCCTCAACCTGACCCACGACAGTTTCGACAGCGACCGCGAGGAGATGATGGCTGCAGCCAGCGAACTCGGCGTTCGGCGCTGCATCATCACCGGAACAACGGTCGAGGCCAGCCAGCAGGCCGAGGCGCTTGCGGCCGCCCGCAATGACTGGTTCGCGACCGCAGGGATTCATCCGCATCACGCCAGCGAACTGGACGGCGAAGCCCTTGCTGCGCTGCGTGCACTCCTTGCGTCCGCCAACGTGGTGGCCGTTGGCGAATGTGGACTGGACTTCTTCCGCAATTACTCGTCGCGCGAAGCGCAGGTCAATGCCCTGGAAGGCCAGCTCTCCATCGCCGCGGAGACCGGCAAGCCGTTGTTCCTTCACCAGCGCGAGGCCCATCGGGACTTGCTGGACATCCTGCGAAACGAACCGGCCGCCATGGCCAATGGCGCGGTGGTGCACTGCTTCACCGATGGTCCGGACGAGCTGCGGGATCTCCTCGATCTCGGCATGTACGTCGGCATCACCGGCTGGCTCTGCGACGAGCGGCGCGGCGAGGCCCTGCGACAGGCGGCAAGATTCCTGCCGCTGGACCGGGTCATGGTTGAAACCGACGCCCCCTACCTGCTGCCCCGCGACCTGCCCGAAAAGCCGAAGGGTCGCCGGAACGAGCCCAGGCACCTGCCACATATCGTTGCGCGGCTGGCCGAGGAAATGGGTCAGCCTGTCGAGGCGGTCGCGGCGGCGACGACCCGCAATGCGGAGACGTTGTTCAGGCTCCCTTGACGGCCATGTGCCTGATTCTGGACGCTTTCCTGTGGTTTCGGCGGGCCTCGGATTCGCTCCGACAGCGGGCCTTATGGTAAGCTCAGCGGCTGTTTCCCGGGCGTGAAGCCCCGCCATCAAGGCCCTCAGGGCCGGCGGGTGACCGGGCAATCAATACACTTTACTCCCTGCCGGGATCCTCACGAGGCATGTCGGCCGGCTTTCAATATTTCGAAAACAAGAACGGGTGTTATTCATGAAAATGATGGACATGCTCAAAGAACTGCGTGCCCAGGGCGGAGAAATCGTCACCAAGGGCCTGGCTGACGACGTCATCGAGCGCTTCAGCAAGAACGATCCCCTGCTGGCGCAGGCCGTCGAGGAAGCGCATGGCGCCTTCGAATGTGTCCGCCAGGAATACCCCGACCTCATCGGCAAGGACGAATGGGACCAGGTCCACGCCCTGCAGGATGATTACGTCAATTTCTACAACGACGACGTCGTGAACCCGTACGTGCCGCTGGCCGCCCGTGGCCCGTGGATCGTCACCCTCAAGGGTGCCGTGCTGCACGATAATGGCGGCTACGGCATGCTGGGTCTCGGTCATGCGCCGCAGGTCATCCTGAATGCGATGAACCAGCCGCACGTCATGGCCAACATCATGACGGCCTCGTTCAGCCAGAAGCGCTTCGCCCAGGCCATCCGCAAGGAAATCGGCAACCAGCGCAAGGACGGCTGCCCCTACGACAAGTTCCTGTGCATGAATTCCGGTTCGGAAGCCGTCACGGTTGCTGCCCGCATCTCGGACGTCAACGCCAAGCTTGCGACCGACCCGAACGGCAAGCATGCCGGCAAGACCATCAAGAAGGTCGCGCTGACGGGTGCCTTCCATGGCCGTACCGACCGCCCGGCGCAGTTCTCGCACTCCACCCGCAAGACCTATGCCAGCCACCTGGCCAGCTACCGTGGCAAGGACGACCTGCTGACGGTCATCCCGAACGACGTCGACGACCTGAAGCGCGTCTTCAAGGAAGCCGAAGCGAACAATGTGTTCATCGAGACCATGTTCATGGAACCGGTGATGGGTGAAGGCAACCCGGGCATGGGCGTGACGCCGGAGTTCTATGCCGCTGCGCGCGAACTGACCAAGGCGCACGGCTCGCTGCTGCTGATGGATGCCATCCAGGCTGGCCTGCGCACCACCGGCTACCTGTCCATTGTCGACTACCCCGGCTTCGAAGGCCTGGAAGCACCGGACATGGAGACCTACTCCAAGGCGCTGAATGCCGGCCAGTATCCGCTGTCCGTGCTGGCAATGAACCAGCGCGCTGCCGAGCTGTACCGCAAGGGCATCTACGGCAACACCATGACCGCCAACCCGCGTGCACTGGATGTCGGCACCGCCATGCTGGGCGCCATTACCCCGGCCATGCGTGAAAACATCCAGGCGAAGGGCAAGGAATTCGTCGAGAAGCTGGAAAAGCTGGCGGGTGAACTCGATGGCCGCATCACCGGCGTCCAGGGTACGGGCCTCTTGTTCTCCTGCGAACTCGCCTCGAACTACAAGTGCTACGGCGAAGGTTCCACCGAGGAATACATGCGCATGCAGGGCGTGGGCGTGATCCATGGTGGTGCAAACTCGCTGCGTTTCACTCCGCACTTCAACATCACCTCCGACGAAGTCGACATGATCGTCGAGGCCGTGCGCCACGCACTGCTCGAAGGCCCGCGTGCCAAGGAACACGCAGCAGCCTGATTGCTGTTGCGCCCATGAAAAAGCCCGGCATTGGCCGGGCTTTTTTTATGCATGTTGAAGCCTGGATCAGTCCAGGTCTGCGAGCGCTTTTCGTGCCACCTCGTTTTCGGGTTCAAGCTCGACTGCTTTTCGATAAGCAGCTCTCGCCGCTTCGATATCACCCGCGTGTTCCTCGATGTTGCCCAATCGCCAGTAAGCCGACGTTGCCGGAACGCCAAGAGAATCATCGACCTCGACCATGGCGATATAACGCTGCATGGCACGGCGGCCGTCATCGATGAACTGCCCTGACAGTGCTGCCGTCCTGCCAAGCTGGTATACAGCCATCGGCAGCGGTTCAGGCTTTGCGGCATAATCGGCCAGCAAGTCGTGAGCCTTGGCGAACTCTTTTTCTTCATGCCAGGCAACCGCAAGCTGCACGGCGATATCGTCCCATTCCGGATGCTCCACAAGCGTGGCCTGCATCAGTTCGATGGCCTCGTCTTCATCGCCATCAGCGACCAGATTGCTCACGACAACGCCGATGCCACGACGTCGGTCATGCTGCATGATGAATTCGGCCTGCTCTTCCGCCACGTCCATGTCACCGCCCGCGATCCAGGGCGCATTGCGATGAAACGAAGCCAGTGTTTCGCGCGCCTCGAAATTCATCGGATCCAGCTTGATGGCCTTTTCCAGTGACCGGACCGCCGACTTTGCATCGGAGAGCGAGCTGTCACGACTTGCCCGGCTCAGCAGCGCTCGTCCCAGCCAGGCATGAGACATTGAACGCTCGCCATGTGTCTCGACAAGTTGCTCGAATGTCTCCACGCCGGCATCGGTTTCGCCAGCCTGCATATGAAGGCGACCTTGCACTGCAAGCGCCTCGGCACACGGGCTTTCGGCTTCAACCAGCGCGGCCAGCGCTCCTCGGTCAATGGTTTCGCTGTCGAAATCCTCGTTCATGCCTGGCAGGTCGGCGCATCCGAGCCCTGCCACCAGCAACATGCTTGCGATCATGCATTCCTCCTTGAAATGTTGTACTTGTCTGAATTCCGGCCCGTTTACGCGGTCGGTTGTTTCTGCTTCGGTGCGTACTTGCGTGTGGAATATATGGATGCCGCAACGCCGACCACCACCGGCAGGATCCACGGCAACATGCCAACGAAGCCGTCAAAGGCTCCGTACTGCGGCATGACCTGGCGCAGGCCAAACGCACCGAAAGCAACATGCGCTGCGATACCGGCACCGATCATGCCGGCAAGATGTTCTTCCAGCCACCATTTGGCGGAAAGTTCATCTTTTTTCCTTGCTCGCCTCAGCCCGTCGATACCAGCAATGATTCCGATGGACGAAAACAGCGTGAGCAGGATCACGTCATTGGCGATGCCGAGATACAGCACGCTGGCACCTGCTGCCACATTCAACGCGGAAAGCAGCTTGTACGGCATGCCGTAATAACGGTTCCGGTCATGCTTCAGCTTCGGTGAGAACCATGCGGTGGAAATCGCGGTCATCGTGATCACCAGCAGGTACGCGAGGAAGGTCGCGCTCACCCAATGCCCCAGCAGGTAGGCACGCGCCGTCAATGGAATACCGGTAATGGCCACGATGGTCATTGCGATCACGAACCACTTTCCCGCCTTGCGATGAACCGGGCTGCCTTTCTTCGTCAGCGCCGGCAGCCAGAAGACAGCCAGTGCCGCCAATCCGGCAACCATGTGCGTCTTGAGAAACAACGTGTACAGCATTTCCATCTCAGTGCCCCCTTCAGGTTTGCGTTTGCTGGCGCGCGCGAATGCGACCCAGCGATTTGTCGACCCACGCGACCAGGGCCCGCGTCTTGTGCAGGCCCATGTCCAGCGTGAATTGCATGTGGAATTCATTGATCGGAAGTTCGTCCGGATAGCGCGGATCCTCCGACCACCCTGCTTCCGCAGCCTCGAGTTCCTCGAGGGTGCGACCCAGCTGTTCCCGAAGCGCACAGAAGAAGCGCTCGCTCAGCTCCAGGTTG
>JAWWBS010000068.1 GCA_033720895.1 Gammaproteobacteria bacterium | reverse complement strand
CTGCAGCTGTTCGGAAATCTGGAAGCTGCGAAAGGCCTGGATCTGGTCCTGCGGCGAGCCATACCAGATCGAATCGGTGCCCCACAGCACGTTGTTCTCGCCCAGGTACTTCACCAGCTTGCCCAGCACATGGGCGGCGGAATCCGGATCCCGCATCAGGAACCGCCAGGTCGAGCCGAGTTCGGCATAGACATTGCTGTTCCTGCCATCGCCATTCGGGCCGAGCTGG
The DNA here is from genome assembly GCA_033720895.1 of Gammaproteobacteria bacterium. Classification (NCBI taxonomy): domain Bacteria; kingdom Pseudomonadati; phylum Pseudomonadota; class Gammaproteobacteria; species Gammaproteobacteria bacterium. The sequence continues at coordinate 9,904 of JAWWBS010000068.1, read as the reverse complement.
TTTTCCAGTACGCTCTTGATCAGCGAATCGACACCGGCATTGCGACTCGGGTCATAGGCTCGCTCGGGCTGGCCGATCATGAAACCGGAGTGATAGATGAGGAAATTGAGATCCGGGTAGCGCTTTGCCACGCGACCGACATCATCGCACAGCGCGTGCTCCAGGCTATTCGGCCCGAACGCCAGTCCCTTGTGGATGCAGATGTTCTTCACGCCGAGCTTGCGTGCCTTGTCGAGAAAGGCGATGCCGACGGGATCATCAAGATGGAAGCCGGTCCCGTCCGGCCCCCATTGCGTGTAGGTCTTGAATGCCGAGATGTTCCAGCGTTCCGCCAGCTCGTCCATGCCCTCGAGATCGCCTTCCTGGTTCGGGTTCACGCGGCCGTGCAGCAGGAGGCGATGATTGCCCTCCATTTCCGCCACGATCTCGCGCGTGCGCGCTGCCTCGTCGATGGTCAGCGGCTCCGCTTCGCGCTTCGACGGCACGAAGCTCAGTACCATGATGTCGGTGTCCGAATCGAGGAACACGTCCTTGATGAAGGCATCGCGTCCCAGGCATTGCAGGTAGCCGTATTCATCACCCGCCTTGGTGGCGGCTTCACCGATCGCGCAACCGGCCGGCAGGGTATTGCTGAACGGCCGTGCGCCCTGCGGGACACCCTGCAGCCAGGCGCCGTTCGGATCGACGTAATGCCCTTGTACGTCGAATATGAATTCCTTCTTGCCGAGGGCGTCTTCGGCTGCGCTGCCGTCGAGGCCTGATTCTGCTGGCAGCTCGAAGTAGCCACCGCGCTTGCCGGCTGCCGCGTAGGCGGCATTCATGGCGAGCAGGGTGGACGCGGCGCCACTCGCCGAAATCAGGAACTGGCGGCGTGTCATGTTCAGGCGCTTCGCTGCCTGGGTGGCGGCTTCCAGTGCGGTGCGGTTGGCATGCTCGTGCACCGGCTCCAGTGCCACGGGTTCGAATTCGCCGTTGGACGTGGAGTCCAGCTTGATCGGCAGTTGGGTGTCTTGTTGTTGCATCGCGGCGTCCCCCGTTGACCTTGTCAGTTCAGTGTAGAGCGTCTTTTTGCAGGGAGAGTTCCCGAGGGGCGCTGGCAATAAAAAACCGCCCCTCGTGGAGGGGCGGTTCGTTACAGCGCTTGCGGGCCTTGCTACTTCTGGGAAGGAACGAATTCCTCCATCACGGCTTTCTCCAGCAAGTCCGGCGGCAGCAGGCCTTGCGCCAGGATGAAGTCGTGGAAGGCCTTTTCATCGAAGTCCGCGCGGAGCTCGATCTCGGTCAGGGTGCGAATTCGCTGGATGCTCGAGTAGCCGAAGAAATACGAGTTCGCCTGGCCCGGCGCCCGGAAGGTATAGCGGTCGATTTCCTGCAGGGCCATCGGCTCGGACAGCACGACTTCCGTCATCAGGAATTCCTTCGCCTGCTCGCGCGTGATCATGCCGAGATTCAGCATCGGATCGAGGAAGGCGCGGGCTGCGCGCATGGCGCGTGAGAGCAGGGCGAACAGCTGGCCGTTCTTCGGGAAGTGCGGGTGCACGATGGTCTCGGCGTACAGTGCCCAGCCCTCGACATTTGCCGAGTTGAAGGCATACAGCGAACGGGCCTGCGAGACGCCGTTCTCGACCATGGCGGCAAACTGCATTTCATGGCCCGGGCGTGCCTCGTGCGCCGTCAGCGCCCAGGCAAAGCTCGCGTTCAGGAAGTCATCCATCTGCTCGTCGGAATCCGAATTCGGATTGTTCAGCGGCAGCACGAACGTGCCTTGCTCGCCCTGGTTGTTCACCAGGCGTGGCGGGCGCATGTGCGGCACTGGCAGCGCGGCGGATTCTGCCGGGCTTGCCAGGCGGATCTGCGCTTCGCGGTCCGGCAGCGACACGATATCGTGCTCTTCGATGATGTCCTCGATCTCGGCCAGCACCTCGAAGTAGGACGGCATGATGTTTTCCGAGGTGTACTGCTCCTTCTTCAGCTCGCGAATGACATCGCGGTAGTCCGAAGATGCAAAGCCACGCTCGGCGGCGATCTCCTTCGCGATCGCATTCATTTCCACGCGCAGGTCCATGAAGGTCACCGTGGCACGCTCGATCAGCTGCTGCGGCGAGATCGTCACGCCGTAGTTCTTGAGGTTGTCGGCATAGATCTCGGCCGGCAGGCGGAAGTTCTCGCGGGCCCGTGGCTTGACCGTTTCCTCGGCCCAGGCAAGGTATTCCTCGAACTGCTTGCTCAAGGCCGCATGCGCCGGCTCCCAGCCTTCCAGGCCGCTGGCTTCCATGGTTGTCCTGATGCCCTCGATGAAACGCGGCCCGTTTTCGATGTCATTTTCCAGCTGGATGATGAACGGCCCGATCAACGACTTGTCCTTGAGGCGACGCTCGGTTGCTTCCATGGCCAGCTCGGTGAACGGACGATGCCCTTCGGCCAGGCCGGCATACTTGTTGAGTCGGGTAACGATGGTGGCCTGGCGCTCCGGAGAGACATGCTTCTGGGTCATGGTGTTGACCGTGCCGAAGATCATGCTCGGCACGTTGATGTAGCCGAACATCCTGTCATGCGACAGCTCGGCGGACTCGATGCCGTCCTCGAGCGAGCTGATCAGGATTTCCAGGTCCTGGCGGATGCGCGGATCCGTCTCCTTCTTCAGTGCTTTCTGGTAGTAGGCAAGCATGTCGCGGCGCATTTTCTGCATGCGCTCGTAACGCTTCGGAGCGAGATCCATGATCTGCTCGTCGAACTGCTCGAGGCCCGTGCTGGAGGCGCTTTCCGGGGAAAACTCGGCTTGTGCCAGCAGCAGTTTCTGGGTGTGGCTGTTGCTCTTTGCCACCCAGTCTTCATTGGCATGCGCAATGCTTGTGAAAGAAAAAATGAACGCGACAGAAATCGCTACGAGTAATCTCATGAAGCCCCCCGGGGAAATTGCATGGTGTGATGATGGATGAATTAATTTTGTTCCAGTTCGGACCAACGCTTGCAGTAAAGCACAAAAACACTTAAACCATAGAACACGGTTCGGCCATAAAGTTCGCAATAAAAATACATCATGCGAATTCGACGAACCCAGCGCTAGCAGTCAAGCTGCAGACAAGAACGCCAGGGGGCATTGCAGGGGCGCAAATGGGGAGGACACGGGCGACTTTCGGGTCGCCCGTTTTTATTTGTCCGCAACAACTGGCCGCGGCTCCCGAGTCGACGGTTGTATCCGATCGACCACCCTGGTCGGATCGACACGCGCAGCGGCCCTGGGGCCGCTTTTTTCGGGCCCACAAAAAAAGCCCACCGAGGCAGGGCGGTGGGCCAAGGGGCATGCGATTCAGGGGCGTGAATCGCAATTGAAGCCTAGGGGGAGGCTTCACGGGGTATCGAACTGCATACCGAACTCTTGAAGATTTCGCCTCAAGCCGGGAATCGCGAGGAGGTCTAGCGATAGTTCTGTCCCGGTGTTGCTTAAAATAGTACTCGCTGGCCCCGAATAGTCAAGGGTTTGTATAGCTTATGTACAGGTTTATAAGTCACTGAATATAAAAAGAAATTCCCGAGACGTGAAATAAAAATCAATAAAAAACAAAGAGTTAAAATATTTATATCTTTATGACCTTTCGCCGGGATTCATAGAAAAGCATGTTTTGTTGAATAACTACGCGGCCTGGGAGGGTTTCCGGGTGCCGGCGTGAACCTATCGCGCTGGTCGGGGTCTGTTGCTTGGGCATCATGAATCGGGGGTTACATGTCGCAATCACTTCGTTCGCTCTTGCTGGCCATGCTGGCGGTTTCATTCCTTGCGCCGGCTTTTGCAGGCGAAAACCAGGCTGCCGATGAAGGCATCGTGACCATCACAGCCGTTGCCAACGAGGGCTTCCTGATCTCGGATGGCAATCGAGCCGTACTGATCGATGCGTTTGTGCGCGATCCATTGCCCTGGCAATACCACACGACCCCGGCAGCAACCTGGGCGGCGATGCTGGCGGGTGAGGGCGATTTCGGCAAGGTGATTGCGGCCGTGGCCTCGCATGAGCATGTCGATCACATCCAGCCCGCGGCGGCGATCGAATGGTTGAGCGCGAATGAAGGCACCCCGCTGTTTGCGACACCGGGTGCCATTGCCGCCATCGAGGAGCAGGGCGGAAGCGGCCTGCCGCTGTTCGACATCGAGCCATGGCAAACGCCCAAGCGTGATCGCAGCTGGGGTGGCCTGAGCCTGCGGTTCTTCTACCTGCCGCATGGCGACAACGAGGATGCGACGCCGCGGAATCTCGGCACGCTCATTACCATTGCTGGCAAGCGCATCCTGCATATCGGCGATACCCAGCCGATCGAGGCCTTCTTCGCAAACCTTGATATCCCGCCGGGTGAAATCGACCTGCTGCTGGTGCCCCAATGGTTCCTGTTGAAGCAGCATTTCCCGGATGCGCTGCCGATGCTGGAGCGAACCATCGCCCCGAAACAGATTGCCCTGACGCATGCGCGCACCGACTCGCTGCAAGGTTTCCTGCAGATCCTGCCGCAGATTGCGCCGGGCGTGATCTCGCTGGCAGAGCCGGGCGATACGCTGGTGCTTGACTGAGTCGGGAGCTGGCTGCGACCGCTGGCTGCCCTGATGCGCTAAGCTTGGCCTAGCCCTGTCGGGGGCGATGGGAGGGTCAGCCAGCATGTCGATGTTCGAAGAGCTGAAACGCCGCAAGGTGTTTCGCATTGGTGTCACTTACATCATTGCCGCCTGGGTGGTCGTGCAGGTCGCTTCCATCGCCTTTCCTGTCTTCGAAGCGCCCGCCTGGGCGCTCCGGGTCTTCATCTTCATCTGCATGCTGGGCTTCCCGCTGGCACTGGCGCTCGCCTGGTCGCTGGAAATGACCGCCGATGGCGTGCGTGTCGACCAGCCCAGTGTCGGCACCAAGCGCTTTTATTCCGTGGTCGCCGCGCTGGCCATTCTCGCCATTGCCTGGTTCGAGTTCGGCCAGCCGAGCTACCGCGCCAGCGATGTGCCGGCGGACGGTGAAGTCTCTGTCGCTGTCCTGCCCTTCGCCAACATGTCCGGCGATCCCGAGCAGGAATATTTTTCCGATGGCATGACCGAGGAAATCCTCAACGTGCTGGCGGCCATTCCGGAACTGAATGTCGCCGCGCGCACCTCCGTCTTCCAGTTCAAGAACCAGGCGGCCGACGTGCGCGACATCGGGCGCACGCTGGGCGTGTCGCACATCATCGAGGGCAGCGTTCGCCGCCAGGGCGAGCAGGTGCGCGTGACGGCGCAGCTGATTCGCGTCGCGGATGGCTTCCATGTCTGGTCCGAGAACTACGACCGCAAGATCGACAACATCTTTGCCCTGCAGGACGACATTGCCCAGCGCATTGCCGAGCAGTTCGAGGTGTCGCTCGGGGGCAAGCAGGACGTGGTGCGCAGCGATATCCCGCCGGAGGCCTATGACGAATACCTCAAGGGCCGCGACGTGTATCGGCGCCGCGGCGACGTGGACGAAATGGTTTACCACTTCGAGCGCGCCGTGGCGCTGGCGCCGGACTTTGCCGATGGCTGGGCCAGCCTGGCGCTGGCGAACGAACTGGTCGTCTGGACGGATAACCCGGACATCCGCCTGGCGCTCTGGAACAGCCTCGAGGAGATGGAGCGCGCGGCGAACCGCGCCGCCGAACTCGCCCCCGAGGCGCCGATGACCCTGCACGCGCTGGGCAATGTCGAACGCTGCAAGGGCAACTACGCCGCTGCGATCGCTTACTACCGCCGGGCCTTGGCGCGTGATCCGAGTTACAGCTTCGGGCTGGAAGATCTCTCCGAGATGCTGTTGTACGTCGGCAAGGACGAAGAGGCCACGGCGATCGCGCGGCAGCTGGTAGCGCTGGACCCCTTCGTGCGCGTATTCCGCTGGCGCTTGCTGCAAGCGGGACTGGTACGGGGTGACTTTTCCATCATGCAGGAAGCGCGCGATGCGGCGAGCCGGGCTGGCGTGGAAGAGACCGGCCCCGCTGGCCGAGCCTATCACCTGGCGCTGGGCAACCAGTATGTCTACACCCTGAGCGAAAATCGCATCGAAGCGGCGCGCGAGGCGATGGAAAAAGGCCTGGCCGCCGGCGAACCCTGGGCGGAAAGGGCGAAGCTCTATTTTGATTGGGCGGTAGACGGCGACCAGCGACTGGAGGACAAGATCCTCGCCAGCGACCTGCCCATGGAATACCTCGCCATCGCAGGCCGGGATGAAGCGTATTTCGACAAGCTGATGCTGACTGTTGATCACGGCGGTGTTTATGGCTTCTTTGCCGAGTTGCGCAATCCGGTATCGCACCGCCTGCTGGTCACGGATCGGGCCAAGCAGCTGCTGCGTGACTACGGCTACGAGCGCTACTGGCGCGAGCAGGGCTGGCCGGAACTGTGCCGGCCGCTGGGTGAAGATGATTTCGAATGCGGCCCGCAGGTGGCAGCCGCAGACTGAGCAATCAACGCAGGACCTTCAGCGCAGGACCTTCAGCGCAGGACCTTCAGCGCAGGACCTTCAGCGCAGGACCTTCAGCGCAGGAAAGGCGCCGCGAGCTCTTCGCGGGTGCGCATGACATGCAGGATGCTTGCACCGAAGTGCGGCACTCTTGATCCTTGTGGTGGCGCCGGCATCGGCAGCCTGGCACGCTCGACAAAACCAAAGCGTTCGTAAAGCCGTCGCGCGGCGGCATTCGATTCGAAATTCTGCAAGCTGACTTCCTCGCAACCCTTCAGCATCGCCAGCGCATGCGCGTAGGCCAGCAGGCCTGTGCCAAGACCATGGCCTCGCCATTCGGGTCGGGTGGCGACGATGTTGATGTACCAGCTGCCGGCTGCCCGTTGCTCGAGTTCGACCAGCGGTCGAACCAGTGGCGGCAAGTCATCGAGCTCGATGTCGGCAGGCTCGATCATGAAGCCCAGCAGCATGGCCACGGCTTCGCCGGGGCTGTCACCCGGTGCTTCAACCATCCAGGCATTGCGATAGGAGAAATCCGCATCCTCGCGCCGTGCCCGGCGAGCGCCTTCTTCCAGGGTTGCGAGGCCTTGATCGTTCTGCGACCAGAACCACGGCGCCATGCCTTCGCTGGCCTCGGCCGCAAAGAAGGCCATGGCCGCATCGTCGGCGGGCCTGGCCGGGCGCAGCGGGGCCAGGCTGCCATCGTGCAGCCGCAGCGCCGGGTCTGCCTGGAGTGTTGCGTGGTTCATATGAAGGACATGCGCAGGCGCGAGCACGTCGGGCTCAGTTGAAGCCCTTGCGAGCCCGGAGATAGGCCTGCTGGATATGTGCCTCGAGATCGTTCGGCGAGATGCCTTCCGGGTTGTGCGGCCCGCGCAGCGCCTGCGTTTTCATTGCCACCCAGCCGCAGTTGGCGGGAAAGGGTGCCGCCAGCACGCCGGGGGTGGCAAGAATGGATTCCCTGGCGCTGTCGTCCGGCCGGAAGGAAATCTCGATCGGGCGGTTGCCCTCCATCTTGAAGATGCAGAACATCGATTCGCCCACCTTGTAGACGAGCTCGTCACCCCACATCAGGTCGCCTACCGCGCCGTCTGCCTGTGCGCAGAGGTCGGCCAGCCACTGAAAGGATTGTGAGGTGTCTTCGCCCATGTGCCGAGTGTATCGGAATTTTTTGCAGTGCAAAGCCGCCAGCGGTGAGACGCCGACGAGACGGGGCGCGGCATTGCTGCTGCGCAGCAGCACCCGGGCGCGATTCCGGACTGCATATGCAGCACAAAATGCCCCTGCATGATGGCCGCCCGGGCTTCCCATGCTGCGGGTGTGGTGGTAGCTTCGACGGCTGTTTCAAAAAACGACAAGCAATTTTGCCAATCGCTACAAGCAGGAAAACACCCATGAACAAAGCAATGATCGCGCTCGCGACGACGCTGGCCGCCTCCCTGGCGCTGGCGGGTTGCTCCGAGCAGACGGAAGGACAGAAGGTCGCAGACGCGAATCCGACGCCGGCACCGATGGCCTCGGGCATCGACAAGGACGGCTTCGACACCTCGGTTCGCCCGCAGGACGATTTCTTTGAATACGTGAACGGCGGCTGGATCGATGCCAATCCGATCCCGGCCGACCGCACCAGCTACAGCGTCTTCACCATGCTGTATGACGGTGTGCAGGATCGCCTCAAGGGCATCATCGAAGCTTCCGCGGCGGCCGATGGCGCGCCGGGCTCCAACGAACAGAAGGTCGGCGACTTCTATGCCTCCTTCATGGACGAAGCCCGCGCCAACGAGCTCGGCATCAGCCCGATCCAGCCACTGCTGGACGAGATTGCTGCTGCCGAATCGCATGATGACATCCGCAAGCTGATGGCCAGCGGCCAGGTGATCGGCGTGACCGCGCCGGTGGCGTTCAGCACCACCCTGGATGACAAGGACCCGAGCCGCTACGTGCTGTACCTGACGCAGTCGGGCCTCGGCATGCCGGACCGCGACTACTACCTCAAGGATGACGAGCGGATGGAAACCATCCGCGGCAAGTACCAGGAATACCTCGCCACCATGCTGGGCATGGTCGGCTACGACAACGCCGCTGAAGCCGCTGCTGCCATCTATGCCCTCGAAGAGAGCATGGCCGAGCCGCAGTGGACGCGCGTTGAAAATCGCGACGACAACAAGACCTACAACCCCTACAAGCTCGCCGACCTCGGTGATGCGCTGGCCGGCTTCGACTTTGCGGCTTACGTGACCGAAGGCGAAGCGCCGATGGTGGAGGACGTGATCGTTCGCCAGCCGTCTTACTTCGAAGCCTTCGCGGGCATGTTCAAGGACGTGCCGGTCGACACCTGGAAGGCCTACCTGGCTTTCCACACCGCGCACCGCTTCGCGCCGTACCTCTCGGATGACTTCGTCGCCGCGCGTTTCGAGTTCTCCAACCGCACCCTCTCGGGCCAGGAAGAGAACCAGCCGCGTTGGAAGCGTGGCGTCAACCTGACCAATGGCGCGCTGGGCGAAGTCATCGGCCAGCTTTACGTCGAAGAGTACTTCCCGCCCGAAGCCAAGGCCCGCATGGTCGAGCTCGTCGAGAACCTGCGCATGGCCTTTGCCGACAGCATCAACAAGCTGGAATGGATGACGGCCGAAACCAAGGCCCAGGCGCAGGACAAGCTCAAGAAGGTCAACTTCAAGATCGGCTACCCGGACAAGTGGAAGGATTACTCCGACCTGACCGTCGCAGCCGACGACCTGGTCGGCAACGTGATCCGTTCCTCGCAGTTCACCCATGCCGAAACCATGGATCGCCTCGGCAAGCCGGTCGACAAGAGCGTCTGGTGGATGACCCCGCAGACCGTGAACGCCTACTACTGGCCGAACATGAACGAGATCGTCTTCCCGGCTGCCATCCTGCAGCCGCCGTTCTTCGACATGAACGCGGATGACGCCGTGAACTACGGCGGCATCGGCGGCGTCATCGGCCACGAGTTCAGCCATGGCTTTGATGATGCCGGCGCGGACTACGACGGCGACGGGTACCTCCGTAACTGGTGGTCGGAGGTCGACCTCGAGCAGTTCGAAGCGCGCGGCAAGCAGCTGGCCGACCAGTACAGTGGCTACGAGCCGCTGGAAGGGCAGAACCTCAACGGCGAGCTGACCCTCGGCGAGAACATCGGCGACCTCTCCGGCCTGACCATGGCGCACCGCGCGTACATGATCGCGCTGGACGGCGAGGAAGCGCCCGTGATCGACGGCCTGACCGGCAAGCAGCGCTTCTTCATGGGTTGGGCCCAGGTCTGGCGCGCGCACTACCGCGACGAAGCCCTGCAGCGCCGCATCGTCACCGGCCCGCACTCCCCGGCAGAATTCCGCGTGAACGGCGTCATGCCGAACATCCCGGAATTCTACGAGGCCTTCGACGTGCAGGAAGGCGACGACATGTACCTGCCGCCGGAAGAGCGGGTGGTTATCTGGTAAGCG